>JAUROO010000037.1 GCA_030829765.1 Miltoncostaeales bacterium
TCCCCCCTCGCCGATCCGCGCACGCAGGGATGACATGTCCAGCCACGCGCGCACCCGACCGGTGCGCGGCGCGATCAGCGCGATGCGGTCGTCCTGCCACACGTTCGCCCAGATCACTCCCCTGATCCACTCGAGCTCGTTGAGGTTCCGGATGGGCCAGGTCCCGTCACGCACCACCACCGACCGGCGCACCGTCAGCCGCGGCGCGTCGAGCCAGCGGAGCCGAGCGGTGCCATCGCTCGCGATGAGGCGCCGCCCATCGGTGGTGACACCCCAGCCCTGAAATCGGTATGGGCGCTGCGCGACCTGCCGAAGCGTGCGGGGGTTGACCCGGTACACCACCCGGTCCTTCCACGTCAGCTGCCAGGCGCTCCCGCGGAGGACCGTGATGCCCTCGGCGAAGATAGGCGCGGGGATGGTGCGACGGGCCAGCACGCGCCCGGTCCGGGCGTCCACCCGGCGAACGGACGACTCCGCGCGCTCCGGATCGCAGCAGTCGCCGGTGCTCTCCAGCAGCCCGCCGCGATAGGCGACGAGGCCTTGCGTATAGGCGGAGGCATCGTGGGGACGGCTGGCGACCAGATCCCAGCCGATGACGGGTGCAGCTGCGAGGGGGGCCACGAGGACTCCGAATGCGACGACCGCCGTTGGCATGACGATGCCCAACATGCCCTGATTATCGCCGCATTATCAGTGCCGCCCGAGCGGGGGTGGCGGATGGGCAGGCGCCCACCCGCCACCAGGCCCGATCAGCAGTAGACGATGACGTGGAAGGGGCCCGTCTGGCCGCCCTTGGCCGTGGCCGGGTTTCCGGACACGCCGTACATGTCCACGACCAGTGTCTGCGCCTGGCCGGGGACGTTCTGGATGGCAGGCCACTCGAAGGCCTGGAGCGAGGTCGCGCTGTAGGTGCAGGTCGAGACATCGACCGGGTAGTTCACGACGTACTGGCCGGCGGCGTTGCGCCCGGTCGTGACACCGGTGCTGCCACCTGCAAGCGTGCCATCGGCGTTCACGCGCGCGTAATAGGTGCCGGCCGAGATCTGGGATCCGAGCCATCCCGTGCCGGTGGGCGACTGAACGCCAACGGGGTTATCCGGGCTGATGCCGTTCGCAGTGTCATTGGTAGTGGACCGGACGGCCTTGAGGTAATTGAGGGCGGTGTTGGAGCGCCGGACGGCGGCCTGCGAGATACGCTGATTGATGATCAGCTGCTGGCTCGACGAGGTTGTCTGCCCGCTCGCACCGGTGACAACAATTGCAGCTGCGGTACCCGCTGCCGCGAGAGCGGCAATGGCGACGGGGTGGATCTTCATGATCTCTCCGATCGGTGACGACAGGTAATCAAGACGTTACCCGTCAGCCACGATCAGACCGGAATGGGAACGCGCCAGCCAGGATTCGAACCTGGGACCTTCGGTTTCGTAGACCGACGCTCTATCCGACTGAGCTACTGGCGCTGGTGCATCGCGTGCGATGCGGCGGGCACCGTATCAGAGCGGCCGCGCATCGCCATGGTCGGCGACGGCGGCGCGACCGCTGCCCGGCCCCCCCGGGTCCACGCGCACCCGCGATATGCGTGAGCCGTCCATCTCGAGGACGGTGAACTCCAGGCCATGCGCGGTGACGGAGTCACCCTCCTCGGGCACGCGCCCCATCGCGTGGAAGACCGCGCCACCCACGGTGTTGTAGTCCTCGTCGTCGATCTCGCAGCCGAAGGCGTCGTTGAAGTCCTCGAGCGTTACGGAGCCTGTCACCAGCGCCTGACCGCCACCGGTCCGCACGATGTCACGCGAAGGGGTGTCGAACTCGTCGTCGATCTCCCCCATGACCTCCTCGACGAGGTCCTCGAGGGTGGCGACGCCCGCCAGGGAGCCGTACTCGTCCACCACGACGGCGAGGTGGCTGCGCGTGCGGCGGAAGTCCACCAGCAGGTCATCCAGTGGCTTCGTCTCCGGCACGCGCTGGACATCGCGGATCAGATCGCCGATCCATGCGTCGGTGTCGCCGCCCGTCGCGGCCTCGAACAGCTGGCGGATGTGGATGACGCCCCGGATGTCGTCCGGATCATCCCCGTATACGGGGTAGCGCGTGTAGGGGTGGCTCCCCACGATCGCAGCCGCCTCCGCGACGGTGGCAGTGATGGGCAGCAGCACCACATCCGGGCGGGGCACCATGACCTGGCGCACCTCCGTGTCCGCGAAGTCGAACACGCGGGAGAGCATCTCCGACTCCTCCGCCTCGAGGACCCCTTCCTCGAATGACGCCGCAAGGATCATCCGGAGCTCCTCCTCAGTGTGGCTCCGTCCCAACCGGATGTCGCCGCGCAGGCCGAAGAGCCGCAGCGTGACGGCGGAGAGGCGCTCCAGCAACCACACGAAGGGGTACACGATGGCCGTGAACAGGCGCACCGGTCCCACCACGGCGAGGGCGATGGACTCGGTCCGCGCCAGCGTGAGCGCCTTTGGGACGATCTCGCCAAGGACGACGGTGATGGCGATGATGATGGCGAACCCGATGATGATGCTCAGCACCGTGATGACCCCGGTGCTGAGGGCACTGCCGAGGGGCTCGAGCAGGTCCTCGACCAGCCCGCGCACTGCTGGTTCCCCCACCGCACCGATGGCCAGTCCGGCGAACGTGATGGCCACCTGGATGGACGAGATGAACCGGGTGGGGTTCTCCTGGATGGCGGCGACCCGGGCCGCCCGCTTGCTCCCCTGATCCGCCAACTCGCGCATGCGCGTGGGCCGCGCGGCCACGAAGGCGTACTCGGCCGCCACGAAGAAGGCACTCCAGGCGACGAGGAGGAACAGGAGCACGATCTGCAGCCCGGTGCTCAACGGGCGCGCCTATTCGGAGGCTGCGGCTCGTCGTCGGGCGACGACGACGGCTCTCTATGTGGCGTAGGTGTCCCGTTCACTTCGGTCGGCGGGATGGTAGCCGATGCCGCGGTGAGCCGATCGAGCCCACGCGCCGCAAGGGTCGTCACCTGCGGCGCGTGGGAGGAGCGGAGAGGAAGGGATTTGAACCCTCGAACCGGGTTAACCCCGGTTAACCGCTTAGCAGGCGGCCCCTTTCGACCACTCAGGCACCTCTCCGCGCGGCATCGTAGTCACATCGGCACGCGGGTATCGTGCGGGCCGGA
>JAUROO010000038.1 GCA_030829765.1 Miltoncostaeales bacterium
CGTGCGTGGCCCTGCTGCGACTTCACCACCTTCCGCAGGCGGATGGTGCTGATGCGGGGCGGCCCGGTGTACGCGGGACGCGTGGTTGTCGGCGTGGTGGACCCCGCGGCGGGATCCGTGCCACTTGTCGTGGTCTCCGGTGCCGGCTGCGCAACCGCCCATGTCGGAATGGCGAGCGCAGCGAACGACAGGGGGACCGCCAGCAAGGCTGATCGGCGCATGGGGATGAACATACCAGCCGTCGGTAAAGTCGCCGCAATGCATGTTCCACTGCCCACCCTCGAAGTCCTGGAGCGCACGAGGAAGGGCGAATTCGTCGATCCCGCGGACATTGCCGCCCTCATCGGCGCATGGGCGAGCGGCGCGGCCTCCGATGCCCAGATGTCTGCCTGGTGCGCCACCGCAGGCATCCGTGGGGTGCCCTATGAGGCCTCGCTGGCGGTGGTGCAGGCCCTGCTCGGCAGCGGGGACCGGCTGGAGCTCGGCAGCCTGGGCGCCACCGCCGACATCCGCACCACGGGCGGGGTGGGCGACTCCGCGCTCGTCATCGCCGCGTCGTGCATCACGGCGGCCGCTGGGGTGATCGTGGCATCCACCGGAGCGCGTTCCATCGCGCACGTCGGCGGCGTGCTCGACGCAGTGGGGGCGATCCCGGGCATGCGCGCGGGCATGCCCGTGGCCGAGTGGGTCACGCAGGCGCGCGACGCCGGCCTGGTGATCGCCGAGCCCGGCGATCGGCTGGTGCCGGCCGAACGCAGGCTGGCGATGCTGCGTGATGCCACCGCCACCGCCGAGGGCGATGTGGTCGTGGGCGTCGCCGCGGCCGCCCGTGCGATCAGCGGCGGCGCGGGGGTCGTGGCCCTGGAGGTGCCGGGCGGCGAGGGCGGTCTCCTCCCCGACGCCGGGAGCGCGCGTGCCGCAGGCGACCTGATGCGACGCCTGGGCGGGGAATGGCACCGGCAGGTGGTGGTGAGCCCGTCCGTCCGGCGCGCACCCATCGCCGGTGTCGCCGGTCATGCACTTGAAGTGCGCAAGGCCCTCGCGGTGCTGCGTGGTGAGGGCGACCCGGATCTCGTGACTGCCGCGTGCAACCTCGCGCATGGCGCCATCACGGCCGCGGGCGCCACGGCCGACCCCGGGAGCCTGTTGCGCGAGGGCCGCGCGGCGGAGTGCGCCGAGCGCTGGATCGGTGCGCAGGGCGGCGACCCCGCCGTGGTGGCGCATGCGGAACTGATCCCCACCGCGGGGATCGTGCAGCCGGTGCCGGCACCGGACGGGGGCGAGGTGGCGGCGGTCCATGCCGGCGTGGTGGGGGCCGCGGCACGGTGGCTGGGGGCGGGAAGACTCGACCCCGGACAGGTCATCGACCCCGTGGCGGGCGTCGAGGTGGTCGTGCGCCCCGGCGACCGCATCGCACCGGGAGACACCGTCGCGCTGGTCCATGCCTCGGACCAATGGCTCGCGGACCGGGCGGTGACCATGCTGGCCGATGCCGTGCGGATCGGCGCCTGATGCCGGAACTGCCCGAGGTCGAGACCATCCGCCGGCAACTGGACGACCGCCTTGCAGGGCGCACGATCGCCCGCGTGCAGGTGGATGATCCGCTGCTGGTGGATCCGGAGCACCCCGGGGACTTCGCCCGTCGCCTTTCCGGGCGGTCGATCGCCCGGCTCGGGCGCACGGGCAAGTACCTGTTCGTGGAGTTCGACGGCGGCGAGGCCCTGGCGCTGCACCTGAGGATGACCGGGCAGCTCCTGTGGTCGGCCGGCCCCCCGGATGCGCCGGTGCCCTATGCACGTGCCGAGTTCGCCATGGATGACGGCTCGGTGGTCACCTTCGCCGATGCCCGCAGGTTCGGGCGCGCATGGCTGCTGCCCGCGGACCGCCGCGCACGCGACCGGGCGTGGGCCGGCCGGACGGGCGTCGACGCCATGTCACCCCGGTTCACCGCACGTGCGCTTGGCACATCGCTGGCCGGGCGCACGGCGGCGATCAAGGCCCTGTTGCTCGACCAGCGCATCGTCGCGGGCGTCGGCAACATCTACGCCGATGAATCCCTGTTCCGCGCGCGCATCCATCCGCTGCGCCCCGGCGGGGGATTGGGCCCCGCCGAGGTGCGGCGCCTGCACCGGGCGGTACGCGATCGCCTGCGCATGGGCATCGCCGTGGGTGGCGCGTCGTTCGATCGCTACCGTGACGCGCATGGCGAGCGCGGCGGCATGCAGGACCTCTTCCTCGTGCACCGGCGGGAAGGTGAGCCCTGCCCGCGCTGCCGGGCGGTCATCTGCAAGGGGGTCGTGGCCCAGCGCGGCACCTACTGGTGCCCCCGGTGCCAGCCTGCCCCGGAGGGGTCCGCATGCTGACTGACGTGGATGGCATCCGCGTCGGCCACTGGACGGATGCGGATGCGGGGACCGGGTGCACGGCCATCATCCTGCCGCCGGGCACATGCGGTGGTGTGGACGTGCGAGGTGGCGGCCCGGCATCGCGCGAGACCGACCTGCTGCGCCCGGAGGCCACCGTGCCCATCGTCTCGGCCATCGTGCTGTCGGGTGGCAGCGCCTTCGGTCTGGACGCCGCATCCGGCGTGGTGGCCTGGTGCGAGGAACAGGGGCTGGGCGTGGACACCGGCATTGCGATCGTCCCCATCGTCGCCGCGGCGTCGCTATTCGACCTGGGCGTTACGGGGAACGCGCGCCGCCCGGGGGCGGCGGAGGGGCGCGCAGCGGCCGAGGCCGCGGCGGATGGCCCCCACGCCGTCGGCAGCGTGGGGGCGGGGACGGGCGCGACCGTGGGGAAGTGCCACGGACGCGATCACTGGTGCAAGGGCGGGATCGGCAGCGCCAGCGTGCGCCTGCCGTCGGGCGCGACCGTCGCGGCGCTGGTGGCTGTGAACGCCTTCGGGGATGTGCTCGACGAGAACGGCGAGGTGCTCGCAGGCGCGTGGGAGAGAGGCCGGGGGTTCGTGGATGCCCGCACCGAGCTGATGCACGCGGGCGCGCGCCATGCCCGGCTGCAGGACATGGGGAACACCACCCTGTGCGTGGTCGCCACCGACGCCCGCATCGCCAAGCCCGGCTGCTCACTCCTCGCGCGGCAGGCCCATGCCGGGCTCGCGCGGGCGATCGCCCCCTACGGCACCGCCCTCGATGGTGATATCGCGTTCGCCGTGGCGACGGGGCGCGTGGACGCCAACCCCATCGTCGTCGGCAACGCCGCAGCGGAGGTCGCGGCAGAAGCGGCCCGCGATGCCGTACGGCGGGCCACTCCGGTGCGCGGCGTGCCGACCGCGGCTGACCTGCGGGGCGGCGCCTAGGCCAGCAGCGCGTCCAGCTCGCCGGCCTGGTCCAGGGCGGAAAGCTGGTCCCATCCGCCGATGTTGTTCCCGTTGATGATGACCTGCGGGAAGGTGTAGCCGCCGGTCTCGGCCACCAGGCGCTCGCGGGCATGGTGGTCGGATCGCGAGATGAACACCTCCTCGTAGGGCACCCCGCGCTGGTCCAGGAATGCCTTGGCGCGCATGCAGAACGGGCACGCCTCGGTGGTGTAGACGGTGATGTCAGCCATGGCGCGAGCGTAGGCGATCCGGGCGCGGTGCGACACTTGAGCGGTGGCCATCATCGACACCGAGGCGATCGTCCTGCGCGGGGTTCGCTATGGGGAGTCCGACCTCATCCTCGCGCTGCTCACCCCGGGTATGGGGCGGGTGGCGGCCATCGCGAAGGGCGCGCGTAAGCCCACATCTCGGCAGGGGGGCCGGCTGCAGCCGGGGGTACGGCTGCGCGCGTCCCTGGCCGAGGGGCGCGGCGACCTGATGACCCTGCGCAGCACGCAGGTGGTGGATGCCTCCGCCGGGCTCTGGGTGGAGGGGTACCGCCTGCGTGCGGCGGGCTGCGTGCTGGAGGCCGCCCTGCGGGTGGTGCCCGAGCACGAGGATGCCGAGGCGGCGTTCAACCTGCTCACGCGCGCGCTGGCGCTGATCGCCGTGGCGCCCGCGCGGGACGACCCTCCACGCCTCGACCCGTACGTGCTGGGCACGCAGGCCAAGCTGCTGGCGTCCTCGGGCCTGGTGCCGCACCTCGCATCGTGCGCCTCCTGCGGTGCCCCGCCGCCGCTGGCCGGGTTCTCCCCGTCCGCGGGCGGAGCGGTATGCCCCGCATGCCTGGCCCGGCCCGGTGCCGAGCGCCTCGACCCGGCAGCCGCAGACGCCCTGGTGGCGCTGCTGGCCTGCCCGCTGGCCGAGGCACCGGCGGCCGTGCCGCCCGATGCCCCGGCCGGGGTGGAGCGGATGATCGCCCTGATGCTGCGCGAGCACCTGGGTGTCACCCTGCGGTCGGGTACGCCGCTTTAGATCACCACCCCACCGACACCACCGCAACGGCGATGAGGATCACGCCCTCCGCCCCGTCGTCGCCGGTGAGGCCGTTGGGCTGGCAATGCCCGCCGGGGACCGCCTGAACGGCGACACGCCCATACGGGAAGCGCGCGGCCACCTGCGCCGTGTCCACGCGGTCGTGCCCGGGTACCGCGATGGTGGCCTCCACCCGCATGTTGGCGCGGTCGCCGCCGGGCAGCAGGTCGCGCATGCGCGGGAAGAGCACGCGGCGGATGGTGTCGTCCACCGCGCGCAGGGCGGCCTTCGTCGGGTCGCCGCCGGTGAGATCAACCCCCATCCCGGTCTCGACGATGAGCGGGAAGACCGACGTGCTCATCGGGACCCCTCCGGGAGCAGGGAGGCGTCGATCGCGGCCTCACCCGACACCTCGCCGGTCACCAGGCCGTTCTCGGTCATCCAGCGCGCCAGCGCATCCCACTGCCCGGCGTCCATCCGAAGCGGCGCGCTGCCATCGGGCACCAGCGCCGGCAGCGTGTCGCTGACCTGCGCCGGGAGGGGGGCGGTCGCGATGTCCGGGTTGGCCTCCTTCAGCGCGTCCACGGCTGCCCCCGCGTTTCCCACCGCGGCGTCCTGGCCTGCGGCGATGCCCGCGAGCGCGGCACGCAGGGCGCCGGGCTTCTCACGGATGGCGTCCTCCGATGCCACCAGCACGAGTTCGTCGTACTGCGGCACGCCGTAGTCGTCGAGCTTCATGATCGTCACGGGCACATCCTTCATCCGCAGGTCCGGGCCCTCGATGTTCCAGTAGGCGCCGATCACGGCATCAACCTTCCCCGCCGCCAGCGAGGGGGCCAGGCTGTAGCCCACCACCTTCGTGCGCACCGTCGCGGGGTCGCCCCCGTCGGCCTTCACCACGGTGTCCAGCAGGGCGCGGTCGCTCGGCACGCCCGCGATGCCCACGACCTTGCCCTCCAGGTCACGCGGGCGCTCGATGCCGCGGTCGGACCGCGCCATGATCGAGTTGAGCGGAACCTGCGCGATTGCGCCGACCGCCTTGACGGGCACGCCCTTGCTGCGGGCGATCAGGAGCTCGGGCGCATAGGTGATTCCAAGGTCCTGCTTGCCGGCGGCGATGGCGGTGAGGGTGGTGGTGGGATCGCTGGGCACCGACGGCGTGATGTCCGCGCCGGCCTTCTCGTCAAGCCCCCCGGATGTCGCCATGTAGATGCCGGCGTGGTCCGCATTGGGGAACCAGTCAAGCACCAGCGACACCTCGGCCGGGGGCCCGGTGGGCGTAATGGCCGCGGAATCGTCGCCGCAGCCCACCAGTGCCACGGGCACCAGCATGATCGCGGTAGCCAAGGCCACCAGCTTCCGGGTCAGTTGCACGAAGGTCTCCAGTGGTCGGTGATGATCAGGGTCACGATCGGGATCGGGGTCGGGTGGATCGGCGCGTCCATGGAAGCGCCAGCCGCTCGGCAAGGGCCACGACTCCGAACAGGCCGAGGCCGATGAGGGCCAGCAGCACGACGGCCGCGAAGGTGAGGGGAGTCTCGAACTGTCCGGCGCTCAGTCGGGTGAGGGCGCCCAGGCCGCGGTCGGACGCCACCAGTTCGCCCACCACGGCCCCGGACACCACGAACACCGCGGCCATCCGGAGCCCGGTGAACAGGCGGGGGAGGGCCGCCGGCACCCGCACGTGCCTCCATGCCCAGCCGTCCGATGCCCCCAGGCCGCGGGCTGCACGGATGAGGTCGCGGTGGGTTCCGCCCAGTCCGTCCACCCCGGCGACGATCACGGGAAAGATGCTCATGAGCACCGCGAGCACCAGGATGGCCGCGAACGAGGGCAGCCACAGCACCAGCAGGGGCGCCAGGGCCACCAGCGGGATGACCTGGCTCACGATCACCCACGGATAGATGGCCAGACGGGACATGCGGCTGCGGGCGATCACGTATGCGAGTGCCGCCCCCGCGGCCGCGGTGATGAGCAGGGCGATCACGCTTATCAGCAGGGTCCACTGTGCGTGGAACCACAGGCGCTCGCGTGCATCCCAGCCCGCCTCCGCCACAGCTGCCGGCGACGGCAGCATCCACTCCCGGGGGGCGGCAACCCATATGGCCACCTGCCACGCCGCGATCGCCAGCAGGGGAAGGATGAGCACCGGCAGGAGCCGACGCAGCCGACGTCGCGGCATGGTGCTGCCGCCGGGTGCCGTGGCGGAGACCGGCTGCCCGTGACCGGCCGTGCTCATGCCAGCGCCCCGGCGGTGCGCAGGGCCGTCATCACGGCGTCCGCAGCCTGTGCGTCATCGGTCCCGGGCCCGGCATCGATATCCGCGATGATGGCCATGGGACGCGGCCCCGCCACCAGCACGCGGTCGGCCAGGGCGACGGCCTCGGCGATGTCGTGGGTGACGAGCAGCACGGTCGGTCGCACCTCGGCCATGAGATCGCGCAGCACGTCGTGCATCCCCGTGCGCGTCAGTGCGTCCAGGGCCCCGAAGGGCTCATCCAGGAGCCAGGCGGGCCGGGCGGCCAGCAGCGTGCGCGCGAGGGCCGCCCGTTGGCGCATTCCCCCGGAAAGGGCGTGGGGGTAGTGGTCGGCGAACCCCGTCAGCCCGAGGCGCGCGATCGCCTCCTCGGCCCGCCGCCCCGCGTCGTCGCGGGAAGCGCCCGCCAGTTCGGCGCCCAGCGCGATGTTGGCGCGCAGGGTGAGCCATGGCATGAGCGCATCACGCTGGGGCATGAGGGCCACCGAGCCGGCACCCGTGATCGTGCCTGCGTCGGGTGCCGCGAGTCCGGCCACCACATCCAGCAGGGTGCTCTTGCCGCACCCCGATGGGCCCACGATGGCCGTCACCGTCCCGGCGGGCACCTGGAGATCCACGCCGCCCAGCACTGGCACGGGCGGGTCGTCGCCGAGGGCGAGCCGGACTCCTTCGATGCGGATGTCGGTGCCGTTGGGCACCTGCACTCCCTTCGCTGGCATTACCCCGATCAGGTTCAGAGGGTCGAGGCCGTGTGCCTCCTCTCAGCCGCGGAGCGGCTCCCCTGTATGCGCCCAACGTAGCAGGCGCGCCGGCTCAGCCCGGCCGCACCTCGACCAGCTCAATGCGGTAGCCGTCCGGGTCCCGGATGAAGCAGATCGTGGATCCCCCGGGGCGCGACGCATATGGGGGCTTTTCAGGTGTGATGCCACGTTCCGCGAGTCCTGCGAGCTCCGCGTCCATGTCGTCCACCGACAGTGCGATGTGGCCGTACGCCTCGCCGAGTTCGTACGGCTCGGTGCGGCCGTCGTTCAGGGTGAGCTCCAGCCGTTCGCCATCACCCGGCAGGGCAAGGAAGATCACCGTGGCGGTATCGCCGCCCACGCGCTTGCGGCTGGTCTCGTCGAAGCCGAGCGCCCGGTAGAAGGCGAGCGAGCGTTCCTCGTCGAGGATCCGCAGCATGGTGTGGATGAGCGAGCGCGGCATGACGGCCTCCGGGTGGTCGGACGACAGCCAAAGGTACTGTGGATGCATGGATGAGTCCACGTGGGAACGCCGGGCGACGGCCATGATGGAGGCCGCGTCGGCGCGGGTCTGGATCGCAGATGCCCGTCCCGCGGTCGCGCTTGCGCGGTCGCGGGGAGGTGATGATCCCGGCGGGTGGGCGCGCGCCGATGTCCGGAATGCGATCGAGGTGTACCGCGCACTCGTCCCGGTTGCATGGAACTCTGCCGCTGCCGACGCGTACGGCCTGCCCGAGCGGCACCCGGGCGATCTGCTGCACGGTCAGCCGACCGAGGTCCTCGGGGCGATCGCGGACACCGTGGCCGCGATGCTCGACGGGGCGGCCAGCGGTGGCATCGACCTCGATGCGGCCCGGGGCGCGGTGCCCGGGGAGACCGCCTCCCGTGGCTCGTGGCGGCTCGCCGGGCCGCCCGAAGACCCCTACGCCGAGGTGGTGATCATCGTTTCCGACCGATCGGAGATCGTTACCGAGCGCGCGTCCGCGCAGAAATACCGCGAGCAACTTGATCTCGCGTTGCGACGCACGAGGACATCGCTGTTCGGACTGGCCCCGGACCTGCGCGTGGAGTGGGCGGAGAATCCCACGGCCGCACTGGGCCGCGACATTTCGGGCCTGCTGCTGGCCGAGGTGGTCGGCGATGACGCGGCGCTGGTCCTGGAGCGCCTCTATTCCCAGGTGTTCGCGGACGGGATCGAGGTGCATGAAACGGTCGCCCTCGCCATCGACGGCGTCGAGCACTTCTATGACGTCGTCGCCAAGCCACGGTTTGGCCCGGGTGGCGACGTCGTGGGAGTCATCTGCGCGAGCTCCGACGTCACGTCCCGCGAGGTTCTCCTCCGAAAGGTTCTCGCCGCGGGCCGCGAGGATTCCCTGACGGGGCTCCTCAACCGGGCGGGCATCCGCGAGGCCTTCACCATGGCGGTGGCTGCGAATGGCAGCGGCCTGGCCGTGATCGCATTCGGCATTCAGGGATTGGATTCCATCGCCGACGCCTATGGCCTCGAGGCCGCGGACGGTGTCCTTCGGGCCCTGGCCCACTCCCTGAGCGAAGCGGCCACGGTTGGTTCGTCCGTCGCACGCTTTGGAAACGAGATCTTCGCCGTGCTCATGCCGCGCACGGGCCTTGACGCCGCCAACGAGGAGGCGGCACGGCTGACGCAGGTCCTTGAGCAGGCCGTGGTACCCATCATGTCCGGATCCACGCTCCAGTGGACCGTCTCGACCGGCGTGTCGGTGGTACCGGTCGGAGAGCATGATCTCGCAGTGCTCGAGCAGATCATCGGCGACACCTTGATCGCGCTGGGCAAGGCCGCCCCAGGGGAGGTATCCGTGGCCGTGGCGGGAGAGGCGGCTCTGGCACGGCAGGCCGCGGCAGAGCGGCTGGGGGTCGGGAGGGAGTTCCGGAACGCGCAGACCGATGGGAACCTCGTCGCGTTCGCACAGCCGATCGTCTCGCTGCGAAGCGGCGCACTCATCGGCTACGAATTGCTGGCTCGTCTCCTGCGGGGCGCCGACGTGATTCCGGCTCAGGACTTCGTCCCCGCGCTTGCCCAACTTGGCCTGCTGCGCGAACTGGACTTCTGGATGATCAACCGGGCGATGGAGTTGCTCGGGGCCACCCCCTCCGCCGCATATTCGGTGTGGGTCAACGTGGCGCCCACGACGTTCGTTGACCTCGGACTCGTCGCGCACCTCGACGAACGGGCCGCGGCCCACGGCGCCGACCCACGGCGGCTCGTCGTCGAGATCCTCGAGACCCCTCCCATGCCGGATGCCGCTTCGGCGGGCCGGGCCGCGGCTGCGCTGCGCGCTCGCGGCGTGCGCCTCGCACTTGATGACTTTGGCACCGGTGCAGCGGGCCCTGAGAGCGCACGTACCTTGGGTGCCGACTCGCTGAAGATTGATGGGTCATTCGTGACGCGCGCGGGGATGTATCCCATGGACCGTTCGGTCGTCACCGGGGCCGTCGCGATCGCCCGGTCCTCGGGCGCCACCACCGTCGCCGAGTGGGTGGAGGACGAGGAAACCCGTGACCTCATGGTGGAACTCGGCGTTGACGCAGCCCAGGGCGCCTTCATCGGGCTGCCCGCGCCCATCGCCGCCTGACCCATGACGCAGCGGGAAGCCTTCGGGCGGGCGGCGCATGCGCCGCCCGCCCGGGCCCCGCGTCCCGGCCGCGGGGCCTCGGCGTCGCGCATCCCCGGACGCGACGCCTGCATCGCCGCCGCCCCTGTCCCTCCGGCGACGATGCAGGCACCGTATGCGCCTGCGGACCCGGGGTGATCGCCCCGGCCACCAGATCTGGCAGGCGATCCTTTCGCCCTCGGTACAGACGGCCGGGCGCCTAGCATCCATGGAGATGGAGCGCGCTCAGTACACGATCAGCGACGCCCACCCGCCGACGGGGGATCAGCCGCAGGCCATTGCCGCCATCGGCGAGGGGATCGACGCGGGGGAGAGGTTCCAGACGCTGCTGGGCGTCACCGGCTCGGGCAAGACGTTCACCATGGCCAACATCATCGCCCAGTCCGGCCGCCCGGCGCTCGTGATCGCCCACAACAAGACGCTTGCGGCGCAACTGTGCAACGAGTTCCGGGAGTACCTGCCCGGCGCAGCGGTCGAGTACTTCGTCTCGTACTACGACTACTACCAGCCCGAGGCGTACATCGCGTCCAGCGACACCTACATCGAGAAGGACGCCTCCATCAACGACGAGATCGACCGGTTGCGGCACGCGGCGACGGCCGCGCTGCTCACCCGGCGGGACGTGGTGATCGTCGCCTCGGTGTCGTGCATCTACGGAATGGGCTCGCCGGAGCGCTACGCACAGCGGCTCGTGATGCTGGAGGCAGGCGCCCGGGTGTCACGCGACGACATCTTCCGGCGACTGGTGGAGGTCCAGTACCAGCGCAACGACATGGTGCTGGAGCGCGGGCGGTTCCGCGCACGCGGGGATGTGTTCGAGATCCAGCCGGTCAATGCCGAGACCGCCTACCGGGTGTCGATGTTCGGGGACGAGATCGAGGCGATCACCCATTTCCACCCCGTCACCGGGGAGGTGTTCGGCGACCTCCAGTACGCCGCCATCTATCCCGCTACCCACTATGTGACCCCCCAGGACACGCTGGAGCAGGCCGTATCCGAGATCCGGGCGGAACTGGAGGAGCGCTGTGCGCTGTTCGATGCCCAGGGCAAGCTGGTGGAGAGCCACCGGCTGCGGCAGCGCACCGAGTACGACATGGAGATGCTTCGCGAGGTGGGCTTCTGCTCGGGGATCGAGAACTACTCGCGCATCCTCGACGGTCGCTCACGTGGCGAGCCGCCCGCGACCCTCCTGGACTTCTTCCCGCCGGACTTCCTCTGCTTCATCGATGAGTCCCACAACACCGTGCCGCAACTCCGGGGCATGTACGAAGGGGACCGCTCGCGGAAGATGGCGCTGATCGACCATGGATTCCGCCTGCCCTCCGCCGCCGACAACCGGCCCATCCGGCTGGAGGAGTTCCTCGAGCGGGTGGGACAGGTGGTGTTCGTGTCCGCGACGCCTGGCGAGTTCGAGCGCACGCAGTCCTCGAGCATTGTCGAGCAGATCATCCGCCCCACGGGTCTGGTGGACCCCGAGGTGGACGTGCGTCCCACCACCAACCAGGTGGACGACCTGATGGGCGAGGTGCGCCGTCGCGTGGAGGCCGACGAGCGGGTGCTGGTGACCACCCTCACCAAGCGGATGGCCGAGGACCTCACGGACTACCTGGTGGATGCCGGCATCAAGGCGCGCTACCTGCACTCCGACATCGACGCAATCGAGCGCATCAAGGTGGTGCGCGAGCTCCGCCTTGGCGAGTTCGATGTGCTGGTGGGCGTGAACCTGCTGCGCGAGGGCCTCGACCTGCCCGAGGTCACCCTCGTGGCGATCCTGGACGCCGACAAGGAGGGCTTCCTGCGCGGCCAGACGGCGCTCATCCAGACCATCGGGCGTGCGGCGCGCAACGTGAACGGACGGGTGCTCATGTACGCCGACCGCGAGACCGAGTCCATGCGCGTGGCGATGGAGGAGACCGCCCGCCGTCGCGAGATCCAGCGGCAGCACAACGAGGAGCACGGCATCACGCCGGTGTCCATCAGCAAGGGCGTGTCGGACATCGTCGAGTTCCTCGGGCTGAAGGGGGGATCGGGACGAAAGCGCACCCGCCGGGAACATGCCGTGCCGGAGGGGGCCACTCCCGACGAGATCCGCCGCGTCATGGTGGAGGTGGAGCAGGAGATGCTGGCGGCGGCCGAGGACCTGCGCTTCGAGCGCGCGGCGGAGTTGCGCGATCGACTGGCCGTGCTGCAGGAGGAATTGGGAGACGAGGCCGTGGGCGCGGAGGCCGGGGCCGCATGACCGATGCCGGGCGGGTGCCCCCCGACCCCGACATGGTGTTCCGCTCCCTTGCGGCGCCGGGCATGGAGGAGGACGACATCTTCGCCGCCCTCCTCGGCCTGCCCGGCACGGGGGCATTCTGGGGCGATGGCCACCCGCCGCCCTCGGGACCGGCCGACGACGGGTGGAGCGAGGACGACGAGAACCGCCGTCGCCGCGAGGAGATCCTGCGCCGATGGGACCCGGACCCTCCGGTCACATGAGGTTGAGAATCATTCTCATCTAACATAGGATCACGGCATGGCCCC
>JAUROO010000039.1 GCA_030829765.1 Miltoncostaeales bacterium
GCGGGGGGTCCATCACCACGGGTGAGGACGGGATGATCACCGGGGTCACCACCACGGGTGGCGGGCTCAACGTGTTCCGCACCGACGACACCGGCATGCCCGACACCACCTTCGGATCGTCCGGCCGCACGCGCCTCGCCCTCCGTGGGTGGGTCACGCCGTCCGGCGTGGCGCTGGATGCCCGGGGCCGCACCCTGGTATCGGGCTTCGCCATGCCCCGCGGCAGTGCATCGGCCACCGGCAACTCCTCGGACGACTCCTACGCGTTCGTGGCGCGATTCACCACCGCGGGCGTGCTGGACCGTTCGTTCGGTTCGCGCGGCATCGCCCGCGTGCGCCCCGGTGGCGCGGCGGTTGGCGCAGGCGCGGGCATCGCACTCGATCCGCAGGGGCGGATCGTGCTGGCCGGCTACACCACGCGCGGGGATGTGTTCGTGTCGCGCCTCACGGCTGCCGGCCGCACCGACAGGTCATTCGGCCGGTCCGGGTCGGCCATCCGCGCGATGGGCGCAGGGCAGCTTGAGGCGATGGGCAGCGGGGGCGTGGCCGTGGATGGCCGCTCCCGTCCGCTGGTGGCCTTCGCCGCCGCGGACACCCGCCGCGCACCTGCGCGCGTGATGCGCCTGACCGCGCGTGGCCAGTGGGACGCGGCGTTCAACCGGCGTGCGCTGGCCGCGGGGGTCGGCTCCGTGGCGGGCTCGCCCACGGTCACCGTGGCCGCGGGCAACCGCCCGGTGCTGGGCCTGCCCACCTCATGGCGCCGCCAGACGGTGATGAGCGTGGCGCGCCTGCAGGTGTCAGGCGTCCGTGACCGCGGGTTCAACGGCACGGGCATCGTGAGCATGGGCTTCGGCTCGAACCGCGACGTCAGCTCGATGGCGGTTCCTGCCGTGGACGGCTCCAACCGGCTGTGGCTCTCGGGCACGGCCCTGTCGCCATCGTCCGAGGGCATCGCATCGGCGCGCCTGCTGTGGAACGGCAACTACGACCGGCTCTACGGCGGCAGCGGTCGCGTGCTGATGACGCGCGCGGGCACCGCGGAGTTCAGCGATGTCTTCTCGGCGGCCCCGGGCGGGATGGGCGACCTGGTGATGCTGGCGGGCCTCTCGGCGCGCCGCGGCGCCACCCCCAGCGCGGCCTTCGTCAGCATGACGACGGTGGGCACCCCGAACCCGCTGATGTAGCGACCCCGGGGACTGTCCCCTCGCGCGTCAGGCGTACCGTTCGCGCAGGAAGGTGATGAAGGCCTCGCGGTCGGCGTCTGCCACCGGTGCGCCGCCGTCTGACCCGAAGGCCGCGCGCAGGTCCGCGGCGGCCGGGTCGTCCGACGCCAGCAGGTCGTCCACCTTCCCGAGCCAGCGGATCTCGGCGTCCTGCTGCAACAGGTGCTTCACCGCCGGGGCCGAGTAGGCGAAGGTCTCCTCGCCGGCGCCACCGCCGGCGACGATGCGCTGCCCTAGGCTGGCCAGCTGCTGGGCGCGGTGGGTGTCGTCCTCGTTCGCGGGGTTCACGTTCCACAGGGGGATCTCCGCGGCCAGTGCGCTCACCAGCGCATTGGCGTCGGCGAACCAGCACAGGGCCTCCACGCCCTCGCTGCGCGTGCCGGGCAGGCCCACCACCAGTGCACCCCATGGGTTGGCGGCCGGGTCGGCCACCGCGGCGCGGCCGAGCCCGGTGCTCAGGCCCCCCGGAACCGGCTTGCGCTCTGCATCGCCCATCTCGCCATCTCCTGCGATCGCTGACGATGCTGAGGCTACCGGCCCCCGGGGGCCCGATGGTGTCCTAGCGGCGACCGCCCCGCATGCCGGGCCCGCCGCGGGCGCGTCCTGCGTTGTCCACGATCTTCTCCGCCCGTGCCGTCACCTGCGCGTCGGTGAGGTCCGGCGCGTTCGCCGGCTTCGCCGACTTCAGGGCCGCCGCCACCGCGCTCACCAGGGTGTCGCGCGCCACGCCCTTCTGCTGCGCGAGCTCGGCAGGCGTGGTGCCCGCCCGGCGCGCGGTGCGCAGCTCAGCCGACGTCACGTCCAGGGTGGACGTCATCGCCTTGTCCACGGCAGCCCGTACGGCTGCGCCCCGGTTGGCCTTGCCCGCGCGCTGTCCGGGCACGCGGTCCACCATGCGCTCGGCCCTGGTGGTTCGCTGCGCTGCGGTGAGCGACGCGCCCTTGCCGGTCTTTCCGATCCCCGTGGCGATGGCGTTCACGAGGGTGTCGCGTTCGACGCCCTTCTCCTTCGCCAGCGCAGCCAGCGAGGTGCCGGCACGCTTCGCGGTGCGCAGTTCCGCCTTGGTCACGCCAAGGGTGTCGCGCACGGCGGTGGCCACCGGGCCATTCCCTGCCTTTGCAGCCCGCTGCTTTGCTGCTGCGGGCGTTGTGCCATTGCGGTCGTGCGCCATGGCATCGGCGGCGCCCAGCGCCAGCCCGCCACCGGCGATCATGCTGCCTGCAAGGGCGATGCTCGTGAGCCGTCGGCTTCGCAGTCTCATATGCGTGGTCCTCCACGTGATCGGGGTCATGCCGGCACCTTTTCCGGAACGGTGAAGGACGCTATCCGCGGGGCATAAGAGGAACTGAAGAAGAACGTGCGGACTTCGTGAGCATGTGTGGGTCATGTGAACAGTGGTCGCCAGCGGTCAACGGAACACCGCGCCTGGGCTTCCCCAACGCCGTGGGGCTTGCCACATGCCGGTGACACCCGTGACCCCGGTCCCCACCTATCCCGGCTACGGTGAGTGGCGGTCCAAGGCAATCAGCACGTGAGGAGCAGCGAATGGCCGATGACGACACCACATTCATCTTCGTCGCCGTGTACGGCGACGAGGCCGATGCACAGGCCGACTACGACGTGGTGAAGGAGCTCTACCACGCCAAGGCGATCGGCAACTTCGACGCCGCGGTCATCCGCAAGGCCGCGGACGGCAAGGTGCACGTGAACAAGGACGAGACCGCCACCCGCAAGGGTGCGTGGGGCGGTGCCGCGGTCGGCGCCGTGGTGGGAATCCTGTTCCCGCCGTCCCTCCTCGCCAGCGCGGGCGTGGGTGCCCTGGCTGGCGGCCTGGGCGGGCACTTCCTCAAGGGCATGTCGCGCTCCGACGTGAAGGAGCTCGGGGAGTTCCTCGACGACGGCGAGGTGGCACTGCTGGTGGTGGGCGACTGGCAGCTGGACAAGGCCATCGACAAGGCCTTCTCGCGCGCCATCAAGAAGATGGACCGCGAGGTGAAGAGCCTGCAGCGCGGCGAGCTGGAGGCCGACTACGCCGCCATGATGTCCGGCGGGCACGAGTAGGGGATCTACGCCCCCCATGCCCTCCACGCGGGGGGCATGGGGGGTATGGCAGTCCACCCCCCGGGGTGATGGCGCGGCGCTCCGCACGCGAGAGGCTCCTTCCGGATCAACCGAAGGAGCCACCCGATGTCATCCACCTCCCGCATTGCCCGCACCCCGAACCGCCTGCGCCGTCTGGCGGTGCTTGCGTCAGCCGCCTGCGCAGCCGCCTCGCCGGCCGCCGCGTTCGCCGACTTCGGTCCGGCCGCAGCGCCGTCCGGACCGGACCGCACGGCCGGCCCTGTGGACCTGGCGGCGCCCGGTACCGCCGGCGAGATCCTGTTCACCACCACGTCCAACACCGACGGGGACTCGGCCAACGAACAGGAGATGACCTCATTCCTGCCCGCCACGGGCTGGGCGCAGCCCCAGTTCGCGTTCACGCCCCTGGGCACGAGCGTCAACTCGTGGGCCGTGGATGGCGGCACGTCCGGCACCGCGGTGTCCATCGCCCGCCCGCGGGTGGGCGGCGTCTTCGAGGCGCAGGCCCGGGTGCGCCCGGCCGGCCTGGGGTGGGGGCAGTCCACCCGCCTGTCGCCTGACGGCACCAGCGCCTACAGCGTCACCGCCGACATGAGCGACTCGGGCGAGCACGCCGTGGCCGCGTGGGTGCAGTACGACGCCGCATCGACCACGTACCGCGCATACGCCTCCCGCTGGAATGCGGCATCCGGGTGGAGCGCCGGCGCACCGGTCACCCCCGTGGGCATCTCCTGCATCGACGCCACCGCGGTCATCGACAACGCCGGCATCGCGACCATCGCCGCGTCGTGCGACCGCACCCCTGCAGATGGGGCGGACCTGCGCGACCTGATGGCGGTGCGCGGGGTGCCGGGGGCGTGGAGCGCTCCCGAGCAGCTCACGCAGGCGGGTGACGACGTGACCACCGCGTTCCTGGCTGCTGCCCCGGATGGCGCGGTCGCGGTTGCGTGGAACGCGCAGTCCAACCCGATCCGGATGGTGGAGGCACGCTCGCTGCCGGCGGGCGGCGCGGGCTGGACCCCGGTCCGATCGGTGAGCGACGGATCGCTGCAGGCCGACGATCCGTCGATCGAGGCCGTGGGGCCGGGCGCATTCGCCGTGGCATGGATGCAGGCTGAGGTGTCCGCCCGCAGCGTATGGGCGGGCGACCTGGTCGACGGGCAGGTGACCCGCCGGGTGCGCGTGTCGGATCCCGCCGACGGCCAGCTGCCGCCGCTGTCGCGGAGCACTCCCGCCGTTGCCGCGCGTACCGTGGACGGGGTGCCGACGGTTGCCGTGGCGTGGGCGCAGGACGATCGCGCAAACGTCGCGGTGCGCCGTGGCACCCAGTGGGGTGACCGTGCGGCGTTCCTCGCGAATGGTGTCGGCCCCGAGCGGACGAAGGGCCCGGCCACGGCGGTGGGCGGAGACGGCCTGGTGACCGTGGCCTGGCAGGAGCGGATCGACGGCACGTCCCAGTGGTCGGCGCGAATCGCCCGCGAGGCACCGGCGCCCGTGCCCGAGGCCCCCATTGCCCCGCAGCCTCCCACCGCCGCCCCGGATGCCGGCACCCAGCCGGCCCCGCCTGCGCCCGCCCCGGCACCTGCGCCCGTCCCCGCAGCACCTGCTCCCGCCCCCGCGGCTCCCGCTCCGGCTGCCACGCCCGCCGCGGTGGTCGCGACGCCGGCCGCCACATGCGCCGGAACCCGCGGTCGCAGCCGGGTGCTGTGCCGCGCCAAGGCCTCGCGCACGGCTGCCCTTCGCACCTGCTCCACCCGGAAGGGCCGGGCCAAGGCCATCTGCCGCGCCAAGGCACAGCGCACCTACGGAATCCGGGTGTGCTCCACCCGGAAGGGCCGGGCCAAGGCCATCTGCCGCGCCAAGGCGCAGCGCACCTACCGCTTGCGCACCTGCTCGGTCAAGCGCGGCCGTGCCAAGGCCACCTGCCGGGCCACTGCGCGCGTGCGGTACGCCAAGGCCGTCACGGCTGCCCGCCGCCGCTAGCGATGCATCGTGGATTCCGGAGGGGCCCGATGTCGCCCCTCCGGAATCCGCTTGGTACCGTTTAGGCGTGCTCCCCCGCTCGTTCATTGCCGTGCCGGTAGGCGCGGCACTGGCGTTGGTTCCGTCCGCAACGGCCCAGGTTCAGGCGTCCGCCAATGCGTATCGCGTGTCTCCTGAGCGCGACTTCACCATGCGCATCGATGCCGGTAACGCGGTGGTGCGCGATGTGCCCGGCGCCTCCGGCGCGCAGGAGGGGGTGCTCCGCGGCGTGGCCCCCGAGGTCACGGTCACGTACGTGTCGCGGCCCCGTCACCAGTACCGCATTCCGCTGGAGCATGCGCTCCGCTACTGGACCGCCTACGGCGACGTGAGCGGCCAGTTCCGCGATGACCCGCCCATCGGTGCGATCAGGCTGCGCTCCGATTCCCGGTCGCAGCCCGTCACCGTGGCACTGCGCGGCGGGCGCCGCGCCGGCAGCGGATCCGTGCGCTTCCGCATCGGCCCGGCCACCCGCGCCAAGGCCCGCGACCTCACCACGCGCATCGCGCGCCAGGCGGCCTTCCGCCCCGGGCGTGCGGTGCAGGTGCACATCGACATGCCTGACACGCGGCGCATCGATGTGCGGCGCCGCGAGTCGGCCAGTGAGCACGGCTGGATGACGTGCAACGGCGTGTACTCCAACCAGCTGCTCGCATGCAGCACCCCGAACGGCCCGCCGGCATCGTGGCGCATCCCCACCCGCACCTACACGTACTGCGAACTTCCGGCGGGGCTGAACTCGGGCAGCCCCATCTTCATCTACAGCGTGGTGGGCATCGTGAGCAATGCGAACTCGTTCGGCCCCGGCAGCATCGCCTCGCCCGCAGGGGAACCTTTCTGCGGCATGAGCCCCACTA
>JAUROO010000040.1 GCA_030829765.1 Miltoncostaeales bacterium
AGCGGCGGGTCGAGCAACCGGATGGTTACCGGCAGGCCGCGCATCTCCCGGAAGATCCCGGTGAAGTCATCCACCTGGAACGGACGCAGCAGCGCCAGCAGGCGCCGCCGCGCATCCGGATCGTCACTGAGGATCATCGCCTGCATGAGGGGAACACGTTCCTCGCTGAAGAACATGTGCTCGGTACGGCAGAGCCCGATGCCCTCCGCACCGAGCTCCCGCGCGCGCCGGGCGTCATCGGGCGTGTCGGCGTTCGCGCGCACGCCGAGGTCACGCACGCGGTCGGCCCACTCGAGCACCCGCATGAGGAACGGGTTCCGGGGGTCCGGTTCGATCACCGGGGCGGCGCCCGCGAATACCGCGCCCGAGGTTCCGTCGATGGTGATCACCTCGCCCTCAGCCAGATCGCGCCCCGCGAGACGCGCCGCGCCGCCCTCCGGGAACTCCAGGGCATGCACGCCGCACACCGCGGGTCGGCCCATCCCCACGGCGACGATGGCGGCATGGCTGGTCTTGCCGCCGCGCGCGGTGAGGATGCCGCGCGCGGCGATCATGCCGTGGAGGTCATCGGGGGTCGTCTCGTCGCGCACGAGGATCACGTCCTCACCACGGGCCGCCCGGCGCTCGGCCTCATCCGCTGAGAGCACCACGGCACCCACAGCTGCCCCGGGTGATGCATTCACCCCGTGGGCGATCGGGCCGCCCGCGGTCGCGGCATCCAGTTGGGGCAGGAGCAGCTGGGGAATCTGTCCGGGGTCGATCAGGTCGCGCAGGGCCTCGTCCTCGGAGACCAGCCCCTCGTCCACCATGTCCACGGCGATGCGCACGCGCGCGAGGGCGCTGCGCTTGCCGCTGCGGGTCTGCAGCATGTACAGACGGCCGTCCTCGATGGTGAACTCGACATCCTGCATGTCGCGGTAAGTGCGCTCGAGCAGCGCCATGGTGTCCATGAGTTCGGCGAACGCGTCGGGAAGCACCGCCTCCAGCTCATCGAGCGGGCGGGGGGTGCGGATTCCCGCCACTACGTCCTCGCCCTGCGCGTTCACCAGGAAGTCACCGAATGGGTGGCCCCCCTCCCCCGTGACGTTGTCCCGGGTGAAGGCCACGCCGGTGGCCGACTGGTCCCCGGTATTGCCGAACACCATCCGCTGCACATTCACCGCGGTTCCGAGGTCGTGCGGGATTCCGTGGAGGCGGCGGTAGTCGTTGGCCCTCCGGTTCTCCCAACTGCCGAATACAGCCCGGATCGCCCCATCCAGCTGCGCCCGGGGATCCTGGGGGAACTCCTCGCCGAGATGCTCCTGGAAGATCGCCTTGAACGACGCCACGAGCTCTTCGAGGTCCGCGGCGTCCAGATCCACGTCAGACGCCACGCCGCGCGTGGACTTGAGCGCGGTGAGGGTCGCCTCGAAGCGCTCGCGTGGCACCTCGCGCACAACGTCCCCGTACATCTGGATGAACCGCCGGTACGAATCGAACGCGAACCGCCGATTGCCCGTCGCGGCGGCGAGCCCCTCCACGCTGGCGTCGTTCAGGCCGAGGTTGAGGATGGTGTCCATCATCCCCGGCATCGACTCGCGCGCGCCGCTGCGTACCGATACGAGCAGAGGGTCCGCGGGGTCCCCGAGACGCTTCCCCGCCTCGTCCTCCAGACGTGCGAGATGCAGACGGACCTGCTGCTGGAGGCCGTCCGGGTACGCACGCCCCCCCTCCAGGTACGCCATGCACGCCGCGGTGGTGATCGTGAAGCCCGGGGGCACCGGCAGCCCCAGGCGAGTCATCTCCGCGACGTTCGCGCCCTTGCCGCCAAGGAGATCGCGCATGTCGCGTGATCCCTCGCTGAACGCGTACACCCAGGTGGCCGACACCGCCATCACTCACCGCCCTTCAGGACGAGGACCTCGAAGTCCGCGACCCGACCGTACGCCTCACCCGCCCTTCGCACCAGCGCGTGACGGCGGTCACGCACTGCGGGATCGTCGGCGTTGACCATGACATCCTCGAAGAACGCGTCCACGGCCCCGGACAGCTCGGCGGCCGCCGTGATCGCGCCCGCGGCATCGCCCGCGGCCCGCGCGGCCTCCACGGCCTGCTCGCCCACGGCGAGGGCATCGGCGAGCCGGTCCTCCGCCGGGTCACCGGCCGAGGAGTACCCGGATATCCCATGCTCCGAACCGCTCACGATGCGACGGCAGCGGTTGGCGCCCATGGCGGCGCGGCCCAATCCGGCATCCTCGCGCGCGGCATCGAGGGCGCGGGCCCACGCGGCGATCGAGGCGACCCCGCCCACATCCGCGGCCAGTGCCGCGCGCACCGCATCGGCCGGCACTCCCTCCTGCCCCATCTGATGCACGAGCCGGTCGGCGATGAACTCCCCGAGGGCCTCCAGTGCGGCGTCATCGGACAGCGCGAGGTCGGCCCCCTGTCGCCGGAAGCGGTCCATCGCCGTTCGGAGGACCTCCGCGGGGCGCAGATCCCATCCGCGATCGAGCGCAACGCGGACGAGGCCGGCTGCGGCACGGCGCAGTCCATAGGGATCACGTGACCCGGAGGGGATCTCGTCGATCAGGAAGGCCCCGGCGAGGTTGTCCACCTTCTCGGCGCACGCGAGGAGCGCGCCGGGCATGGATGCGGGCACCGGTGAGCCGGGGCCCTCCGGCAGGTACTGCTCGGCGACGGCCACGCACACCTCGGCGGGGCGCCCGGCCAGCGCGGCGTAATGCGACGCGGCGAAACCCTGGAGCTCGCTGAACTCCGCCACGAGGATCGCACCCTGGTCCGACTTCGCGAGCGCCGCGGCCCCGGTCGCGGCCTCGACATCCATAGGGTCGGCTCCCACGGCATCCCCGAGGTCCGCCACGCCGGCAATGAGTCGGTCCCGCTTATCGGCCAGTGTTCCCAGGCGGGCGTGGAAGACGATCGCCCCAAGGCGGGCGTCCAACTCGTCCAGGCCCGCGGCGACGTCCCGCTCGTACGAGAAGGCGGCATCCTGGAGGCGCGCGTCCAGCACGTCCTCGTTGCCGCGGGCAATGATCTCCGCCGCACCCGGATCCCCATTGGATACCGCGAGGAACGCGGGCATGAGGTTCCCACCGGAATCGTGCAGCGGCATGTATCGCTGGTGGCTCTGCATCGCGGTGACGAGCACCCTCTCGGGCAGCGCCAGGTGCTGCTCTGCGATGCGCCCGGTGATGACGCTCGGCCACTCGACCAGGTGCACAACCTCCTCGATCTTCCCGGCGGGGTCGCTCCAGGTGCCGCCCGCCGCGGCCGCGGCGGCGTCGAGGCCCTCGAGGATCGCCTCGCGTCGCTCACCGTGGTCCGCGATCACGAATGACGAGCGCAACCGTGCGCGGTACGCATCGGCGGAGGAAATCTCCACCGGCCCGCCGAGGAACCTGTGCCCCCGGCTCCATGCGCCGGCGGGCACGCCGGCCACCTCGAACGTCATCGCCCGGTCCCCCACCACGGCCGTGATCCAGCGCACCGGTCGCGAGAATCGCAGGCCCGTGCCATCCCCCCACCGCATGGTCTTCCCGAACCGCAGGCCCTCCAGCACCCGCCGCGCGATGTCCGGCATCAGGTCGTCAAGCGGGGCATCGTCGGCTGCGAGGTCCACCCAGACGAACTCCCGCCCGCTGGAGGGGTCCTCGCGCACCACCAGGTCGGACACCTCCACGCCCTGGCCGCGGGCGAATCCCGCGGCCGCCTTCGTGGGGACGCCATCCTCGCCGAATGCCGCCTGCACCGCCGGCCCGCGGACCGCCCGCGCCTCTCCCCCCTGCCGGGCGGCCACGCCCTCGCAGGAGACCGCGATACGGCGCGGGGCCACCCACGCGCACGGCTCCCCCGAGGCGTGCAGGTGCAGGTCGGCCAGGGCGGCGGCCAGCAGGCCGGGCGCCTGCGCGATGGCCTCACGGCAGGCGCTCGACGGAAGCTCCTCGCAGCCGATCTCGATCAGCAGGTCAGGCACCGGCGGGCTCCGCATCGGATGGCGACGACGTCGACGCAAGCCAGTCCTCCGCGCATCGCGCGGCGAGGGCGCGGACGCGCCAGATGTAGGCCCCGCGTTCGGTGACGCTGATCACCCCTCGGGCGTCCAGCAGGTTGAAGGCATGCGAGCACTTGAGCACCTGGTCGTATGCCGGAAGCACCAACCCGGCATCCAGGCATCGCAGGCATTCGCGCTCATGATCGTCGAAGTGCCGGAACAGGGTGTCCACGTCGGCCACCTCGAAGTTGAACGCACTCCACTGCCGCTCGTTGTCGCGGTAGACATCGCCGTACGTGACGCCCGGGGCCCACTCGAGGTCGTAGACGGAGCGCACCCCCTGCAGGTACATCGCGATCCGCTCGAGCCCGTACGTCAACTCGACCGGGATCGGCGCAAGGTCGATGCCCCCCGCCTGCTGGAAGTACGTGAACTGGGTGATCTCCATGCCGTCCAGCCACACCTCCCAGCCGAGGCCCCACGCGCCCAGCGTGGGCCCCTCCCAGTCGTCCTCGACGAACCGCACGTCGTGCACCGCGGGGTCGAGCCCGAGCGCGGTGAGCGAGCCGAGGTAGAGATCCTGCACGTCCTCCGGCGAGGGCTTCAGGATCACCTGGTACTGGAAGTAGTGCTGCAGGCGGAAAGGGTTCTCGCCATACCGCCCGTCGGTCGGGCGGATGGAAGGCTCCACATAGGCCACCCGCCAGGGGTCGGGCCCAAGGCTGCGAAGCAGCGTGGCGGGATTGAAGGTGCCCGCGCCCACTTCGGTGTGGTACGGGTGCATGAGGGAGCAGCCGCGCGACGCCCAGTATGCGTGCAGGTCGAGGATGATCTGCTGGAAGGACGGGGCAGGCGCTGACACGGGGGCGCAGCATAGCCGCCGCGTCCGGCTGGGGCGTCTAGGGTCAGGACGCACCCCACGCATGCCCCGTCGCCCCACATCACCCGTGCTGACCGCCGCCCTCCTCGTCGGGGTCCTCTCGGCCTCCGTGGCCCTCGGGTGGACCGTTGCCCGGCACACGTCGGGAGTCGCCACCCGCGATGAGTGGGTGGCCCGCGGCGACCCGGCGGAGCCCGCCTACGTCCAGGAGCCCCCGGAGGCCCGTCGGGCGGGACGCGCACGTCCGGCACAGACCGTGCCGGCACCCGTGGAACCGATTCCAATCGGCCGTCCGGACGTGGGCACACCGGCCGTCGCCGAACCATCAGGGGCCGAAGGCGTGACGCCCGGTCGCACCATCCCGGCCGTCCCCGCGCCTCCCGCGGCAACCGCCACGACGGCCCCCCAGGCACCGGAACCCCCTGCCACGCCCGCCGACCCGTCCGAGCCCGCGCTCGAGCCATACGACCCGCCGCCCGCGATCGGCATCGCCGCCGAGGCGCTCCCGCCGGACGGCGCGGCATGGTCGATGATCACGGGGGCGCGGCGCGCCGCAGCCCCGGGCTCGCAGGAGCGCATCGACCTCGACTGGTTGGTGCAGTTCGCCCGCGAGGCCGCCGCCCCGGGCCGGCCGGAGGGCCGGAGGGCCACCGCGCGACGCGCCCTGCGCGTGAATGCCTGGTGGTACGCCACGCGTGAAGCGCCCGGCGCACGTGTGATCGCCCGCGACCCCGAGGGCGTCATCCTCACCTACCGCCGCGGGCACGGGTTCATGGTGAATCCCGTCGCCACCATGGGGCGTTGGCGTGACCTGAACACCGCCTGGACTCCCGCTCAACTGGCCGACGCGATGCTGCCGATGATCGTGGAACGCGGGCACCCGGGCGGGGCGTGGGGAGCCCTCGAGTACTTCGATGTGCCCGGCGACCCGAGTGCCATCCGCCCAGGGGTGTCGGCCATGGCCCAGTCCCGCGGCGCCGCGCTGTTCGCCCGCGCGTGGCGGACCACGGGGGATCCGCGCTATCGGCAGGCGGCCGGTCGGCTGCTGCGGGCATTCGCGGTGCCGGTGGACGACGGCGGGGTGCGGTCGGAGGTCCCGGACCCGGCCGGCGGGGCCCCCGGCACGTGGTACCCCGAGCGCGCGTACCCCGGGAGCGCGCCGTGGACCGGCGGTGCGCTGAACGGCTTCATGGTGACCCTGATCGAACTGCGCCGCACCGCGTCAGGCCTCGCCGACACCCCGACGGGGACGCCCGGCGTCGTCGCCACCGCCGCGGGGCCCCCCGCTGACGGGATCGACGAAGCCGGGGCGGGTGCCGACGACCCCGGGGCCGCCCTCGCCCGCGCGCTGGCCGATGATGGCGCCGTATCGCTCCGGCGGTTCCTCCCCCACCATGACAGCGGTTCGTGGTCCTACTACGGGCTGCTCACGCCCGGGAGACCGTGGCGCTCATACTTGGCCGACCTCAACTACCACTGCTACCACGTGGCCCTCCTGCGCGACCTGCATCCGCTGTATCCCGACGCCGGCTTCGCAGGCGTCTCGGAGCGCTGGCAGGCCTACGTCGATGCGCGCGGTGCCCAGTGCCCGGCACGGTAGGCCCGCCGCGCGTGGTCTACCCTGTGCCGGTCCACGAACAGGAGCACCCATGCCTGAGTTGCCGCCACCCGCAGACCCGTCGAAGTCCTACACGGCCGTGTTCGACACGACCGCCGGCGAGATCCGCTGCGATCTGTTCGCCGCGGAGTCGCCCCAGACCGTCGGGAACTTCGTCGGCCTCGCGGAGCAGGGCTACTACGACGGCCTGATCTTCCACCGGGTCATCCCGGACTTCATGATCCAGGGCGGCTGCCCGCAGGGCATCGGGACCGGCGGCCCCGGCTACAACTTCGCCGACGAGATCAACGACCACCCGCTTGTGCGGGGCAGCCTTGCCATGGCAAATGCCGGCCCCAACACCAACGGGTCCCAGTTCTTCATCGTCACGGCTGAGGCCACGCCATGGCTCGACGGCAATCACACGAACTTCGGCCGGGTCGCGGCGGGACAGGATGTCGTGAATGCCATCGGCACCACCGCCACGGGCGCGAACGACCGCCCGGTGGACGAGCAGCGGATCAACACGGTCACGATCGAGGTCGCCTAGCACGATTTCCGGGCGCGCGCCATCTTTCGCGCAGACCCCAATCGCATCTAGGATGCCCGACGACCCGACCCCCATCGGAGACCGATGACGACTTCACTCACGCAATTGGCGGAGCTCATCGACCACGGTGAGTTCCGGACCCTGCTGCAGCGGGGGCAGGAGGTGGGCTTCCTCTCGATCGAGGACGTCGCCGACATGCTCGACCTGCTCAGCGTGGACGCCGGGCTGGCCGAGGACATCTACCAGCAGCTCGACGAGGCTGGTATCGAGCTGCTCGAGCCGGCCGAGGCCGCGTCCCGCATGGCGGAGATCGCCGAGCAGGCCGATCGCCCACGACGCCAGGCCGCGGTGGAGCAGACCACCGACGCCCTGCAGCTGTTCCTCAAGGACATCGGCCGCGTGCCGCTGCTCACCGCGGCGCAGGAGGTTGATCTGGCGAAGCGGATCGAGTCCGGCGACCAGACCGCGAAGACGCAGATGGTGGAAGCCAACCTCCGCCTCGTGGTGTCCATCGCCAAGGGCTACCGGGGCCGCGGCCTGCCGTTCCTGGACCTGATCCAGGAGGGCACCCTTGGCCTGGTGCGCGCGGTGGAGAAGTTCGACTGGCGCCGTGGCTTCAAGTTCTCCACCTACGCCACATGGTGGATCCGGCAGGCCGTCACGCGCGCCCTGGCCGACAAGGGCCGTACCATCCGCATCCCGGTCCACGTGGTGGAGAAGCTGAACCAGATCAGCCGCGCGGAGCGCACGCTCGTCGGTCAGCTCGGGCGCGAGCCCACCGCCGAGGAGATCGGCGCCGTTGCCGGCCTTCCGGCCTCGGAGGTCGAGGACATCCTGCGCAGCGCCCAGCCGATCGTCTCGCTGGAGAAGCCGGTGGGCGAGGACGAGGAGTCCGAGTTCGGCCGCTTCCTCGCGGACGAGACGAGTATCGCCCCGGAGGTTGCCGCCGAGCAGGCGCTGCGCGACGAGGCGCTCCGCGACGTTCTCGACCAGCTCTCCTACCGGGAGCGCCGGGTGCTCGAGCTGCGCTACGGCCTCGGGGGCGAGAAGCCCCGCACGCTCGACGAGCTCGGCCGTATGTTCAACGTCACGCGCGAGCGGATCCGGCAGGTGGAGCACCAGTCGCTGCAGAAGCTCGCGAGCATGGCGGAGGCCAACCGGCTCTCGTAGGGCCCGTCAGGCGGGTCGGATCAGTTCAGCAGGGGATCGTCGGGCGCCATCGCCATGAGGCGGTATGAGGCTCCCGCGCGTGTGAGGGCCTCGCGCCAGAGGTCCTCCGGCTGCGCGGTGAATACATCCGCGACGTCGGGCTCGACGTCGATCCAGGCGTCCTGCCGGATCTCCGACTCGAGTTGGCCACCCCCCCATCCGGCGTAGCCGCCGAAGGCGCGCGCGCTGCGCATGCCGGGCAAGAGCCCGCCCTCGATGGATTCCGGATCGAGGATTCCCACCGAGCCGAAGGTGATGCCACCCGCCACCCCGGTGTCCTCGAAGTCCGCCAGCACGATGACCGTGCCGGGCTGGACTGGACCACCGCGGAACACCGGCGCGCCGTCCGGGACCACTGTCGAGAGCGGCTCCGGCAGTGCCTCGGCGGCCCGCACCTCCATCGGCTGGTTCAGCACGATGCCAAGGGCGCCCTCCTCGGCGTGCTCGAGCACCAGCACCACCGCACGGCGGAAGTTCGAGTCGTCATCCAGATGCGGAGCCGCCACCAGCAGGCGGCCCCTCCGCCAGCGGGGTGCACTCATGGCGCCAGCCCGCGGCGCTCCGTGCGCGCCCTACTGCAGCGCAGCGCGGCGACGACGGCCCTGCAGGGTGTTCCAGATGCCCCCGCCGATGATCAGCGCCAGGCCGACGACGATCCCGAACCAGAACACGCCATAGTGCTGCCACAGAGCCCGGCCCACGTCCTCGAAGGCGAAGCCGATCTGGAACCACACGAGCCCGACGACGATGAGGACTGCCCCGAGGGTGAACGGCCATACCACCGGCAGGCCGGAATCATCCTTGTCGTCATGCGCCATTCGTCGTCCTCCGGGCGGATTTCCTGCGAATCGACGTCACGATACCAGCGCGCACGGCGCGGCACCGGCCCGCGCAGGGGCGAAGGGCCCGGTCAGACGGGCGGATCGTCCCCCGACGACAGTGCACGCGCCACACGCCGCTCGCGCGCGTCCACCGCGAAACGCCCGCCCGCCGATCGGTAGAGGCGCGCCGGGCGCCCGCGCCCCTCGGCACGGAGCTCCCCCGATTCCTCGACCACCCCGGCGCGCAGGACATCGCGGCGGAAGTTCCGGGCATCCAGCCGCCGGTCGAGCAGCACTTCGTACACGGCCTGCATCTCGCCCAGCGTGAACAGGTCCGGCAGGAGGTTGACGGCAACCGGGGCGTAGGACGTCTTCGCACGCAGGCGCTGCAGCCCGTAGGCCACCACCTGCTCCTGGCCCTCCGCGATGGACGGCAGGTCGTCATGCGCGAACCACCGCACCTCCGCCACGTCCGGTCCTGGCGCGATGGGGTGGCGTCCCGCGTCGATCAGCGCCAGGTACGCGACCACCACCTCCTCCCCGCCGCGGTCGAAGGTGTAGAGCTGCTCCATCGCGATGCCGCGGACCCCCGAGGTGTCCTCCACGGCGCGGCCGGCGGCGGCCCCGAGCGCATCGGCCCCCCCGGGACCGGTGGCCGGAAGCGTCCAGGTACCACCGCCGACCCGGCCGAGCAGCACCTCGAGGCCCCCATCGCGCACCGTGAACACCGCCACCTCGATACGCACCCTCATGCGCGCTGCCGCTCCTCGCGCTCAGCCATGCCCTGCAGGCCGAGGAGGTTGTTGTCCAGCCAGTTGAAGGCGGTCCAGCGCAGGAGCGCATCGGGGGTCCGCAGCGCCTCGGCGGGGGGCCACGCGGCGTCCACGGCCACCTGCAGCGCCCCGGGGTCGCCCGGCGCCTCACGATGGGCCCGGCGGGCCGCGTCGCCCATCGCAGCCTGCGCGCGGCGGCCGAGGTCGATGGCCTCCGCCGGATCTGCGACCGGCCCGAAATGGCTCACGTACAGGCGCGCGGGCCGGAGTCCCTCCAGCACATCGAGGCTCGCGAGCGCGGCATCCACGTCATACTCGGGCGGCGGGATGCTCGGGTACATCTCGCCCCCGCCCAGTTGCACGCCCACCGCATCCCCGGCGAAGACGATGCCCTCCGCCTCGTCCAGGAGGGACATGTGGTGCCGGGCGTGCCCCGGCGTCCACACCACCCGCAGCGCACGCCCCGGTGAGATCGCCACGAGATCACCGTCCGCCGCCTCCCGGATGCGCTCCGCCGGGATGGCGGCGAGGCCGCCGATGGCCGGCGAGAGGCGGCCGAACAGGGCATGCGTGCCCGCCACCAGGCGGGCCGGGTCCACGAGATGGGGCGCGCCCCGCGGGTGGACCACCACGGTCGCCCGCGGGAATGCCCGCGCGAGGTCGCCGGCCGCCCCGCAGTGATCGAGGTGCACGTGCGTCAGCACGATCCAGGCCAGATCGTCCGGGGCGATGCCCGCCGCCGCCAGCGCGTCCACGACCGTCACGGCGCTGGTCTGCGTACCGCAATCGATGACCGCCGGCTGATCCCCGGGAACCACGTGCACGCCCGTCATGCCGGTGATTCCGGCCAGCAGGGTGTCGAACTGGATGATGCCGCCGGGGTGCCGGTCCATGCACGCGAGTCTCGCATACGCTTCGGGCATGGCGAACGACAGGGAAGCCGCATGGGCGGCCGCCGGCAGTGCGTGCGCGGCGCTGGTGCAGGACGGGATGCGGGTCGGGCTCGGCACCGGGAGGGCCGCGACGGCCGGAATCCGCGCGCTCGGGCAACGCATCGATGACGAGGGCCTGCGGGTGACGGGCGTGCCCACCTCCGAGGCGAGTGCACTGGTGGCCGCGGACGTGGGCATCCCGCTGGGCGACGCCGGGATGCCGCTCGACCTGGCCTTCGACGGCGCGGATGCCGTGGACCCGGCGGGCCTCTGCGTGAAGGGTGCGGGCGGCGCGATGGTCCGCGAGCGCGTGCTGGCGCATGCCGCGGCCCGGTTCGTGGTGCTGGTGGATGCACCCAAGATCGTCGCGACCCTGGACGACTGGGGCGTCCTCCCGATCGCCGTCGTGCCGTTCGCCGCGGCGGATGTCATGCGGGAACTGGACGATCTCGCCCCGGATCGACGCGAGCGGGACAGTGATGATGCGATGGCGCTGGTGGACCTGCATGTTCCCGGGGGAGCGGACTGGCCCGCCGTGGCGGAGCGCGTGCGCGCCCTTCCCGGCGTGCTCGACCATGGACTGTTCCGGCTGGTGCTCGGTGACGTGCTGATCGGACACCCCGACGGAACGGTGACCACCGCCGGGTGAGCATCCGCGCGCGTACAGCGGCCGCCGTGGCGCGGGCGACCGGGCGTGCCTCCCGGGCGCTCGGCCGGGGCGGAGGCACCGCCGTTCCCGGTCACGTGCTCCTCCGGCTCGATCCGAACGGAATCGAGCACCTGTCCACCCGGATCGGTGGCGGCTCCATCCTCGTCTCGGCCACCAACGGCAAGACCACGACCACGCGGCTCCTGGCGGGGGCGCTGCGCACCGGGGGCGCTCCGGTGGTCACCAACGCCGCCGGCGCGAATCTCCTGAGTGGCGTGGCGACCACTCTCGCGGAGTCGGCGGGCAACCTCGGCGGGGCCACCCGGGGCGTCTTCGAGGTGGACGAGGCGGCGCTGCCCGAGGTCGCCGCCCGCATCCACCCCCGAGCCATTCTGCTGATGAATCTGTTCCGCGACCAACTTGACCGCCACGGCGAACTCGAGGCAATTGCCGCGCGTTGGCAGGACATGATCGGCACGCTGCCGGCGACCACGCGACTGGTGCTGTGCGCGGACGATCCGCTGGTGGCATCCCTTGCCCCAGCAGGCGCCGACGTGACGTGGTTCGGCATCGATGACCCCGAGGCGGCAGCGCCTGCCCTCCCCCATGCCTCGGACTCGACCCGGTGCCGTACATGCGGGGAGCCCCTGGCGTACGCCGCGGTGTGGGTGGGACACATCGGTGCGTGGTCGTGCCCCGCGTGCGGGCTGCAGCGCCCCCGCCCGGCGGTCCGGGTGCTGCGCGCAGGACTCCGGGGCACGGCGGGCTCGCGACCCATCATCGAGACACCGGCGGGCCGCGTGACCCTCGAACTCGCGCTGCCGGGCCTGCACAACGTGCTGAACGCGGCCGGCGCGCTTGCCGGCGCCATTGCGATGGGGATCCCCGGGGAGGCCGCCGCGGAGGCCATCTGCCGGGTTCCCGCGGCATTCGGCCGGGCCGAGCGGGTGGCGGTGGGTGATAGGGACGTCGTGCTGATGCTGGCCAAGAACCCCGCGGGGGCGAACGAGAACGTGCGCACCCTGCTGCTCGACACCGACGAGCATGACCTGCTCGTGGCGCTGAACGACCGCATCGCCGACGGGCGGGATGTCTCGTGGATCTGGGACGTCGACTGGGAACCCCTGCTGCCACGCGTCCGGCGCCTCACCGCCACGGGCGAACGGGCGCATGACCTCGCATTGCGCTTCCGCTACGCGGGGATGCCGCTTGAGCGCATCCACGTGCAGGAGGATCCCGGCCGGGCTCTCGATGCCGCCCTCGCAGCGGTGGCCCCCGGCGGCACGCTGCAGGTACTTCCCACGTACACCGTGATGCACCAGATCCGCGCGGACCTCGTCGCCAGGGGCGCTGCCAGCGACTTCTGGGAGGCCGGCTGAGATGGAGGGCACGGTCATCACACCGGCCCGCGGCTTCATGGCCGAGCACGGCCACTACCACGACGACGACGGCTTCTGGGAGGCGCATGCCGACCGGCTCGGGGGCCCGGTGTGCGACGTGGGGGCGGCCGCGGGGCGGATCACCTTGCGGGTGGCCGCCCGGGGCCACGATGTGTGGGCCGTCGACACCGACCCCGAAATGCTCGAGGTGCTGCGCGAACGGGCGGCCGGGGCCGGCATTGCGGACCGCGTGCACGGGGTCCGGGGGTCCATGACGGGCCCGCTTCCGGTGCGCGGCGCCGGGCTGGTGATGATCCCGATGAACAGCCTGCAGCTGATGCGCTCGGGAGAGGATCGGCGTGCATGCTTCGCGGCGGCCCGCGATGCGCTTCGCCCCGGGGGCGAGATGATCTTCGACCTCGCCATGCCGCACTTCCCGGTGATCGGGGACCTCATCGGGGTGCTCCTGGACACCGGCCATTCCGTGGATCCGGACACCCGCGACCTGCTGATGCACCAGGCGGTCTTCGAACGCGTCAACCCCGCATGCGGCGAGGCCGACATGCGGATCATCATCGAGCGGATCCACGCGGATGGCACCCGGACACGCGTCGAACGTCCGCATCACCTGCATCTGTACGAGCCCGACGAGATCCCGGCGCTGGCATCGGATGCCGGCCTCGAGGTGGTCTGCTGCAGGGCGGGCTTCCGTGACGAGCCCCTGGTCCCGGACGCCGAGCGTCACGTCTGGCGCCTGCGGAGGCCCGACGCATGAGCGCGCCGGACGATGAGGTGCGCCTGTGCCACCTGTATCCGCGCGAGCTGAACATCTATGCCGACCGGGGCAACATCGCGGTGCTGCGGATGCGCCTTGCGTGGCGCGGCATGCGCCTGCTGGTGGAGGAGGCGGGAGTGGGTGACCCGGTGGCCCCCGGTCGCCATGACCTCTACTACCTGGGCGGCGGCCAGGACCGCGACCAGGCGATCGTGGCCGAGGACATGGCACGCGGCAAGGGCCGGGCAATCGTCTCCGCCGTGGAGGACGGGGCCGCCCTGCTGGCGGTGTGCGGTGGCTACCAGCTCGCAGGGCACCGCTACGTGGGCGTGGACGGCGTGGTGATGCCGGGCATCGGGCTGCTGGATGCGGAGACCACCGCCGGGGACGACCGGCTCATCGGTGACGTCCTGGTGGAGGCCACCCTGGACGGCGTCTCACGCGAGGTGGCCGGATTCGAGAACCACGCGGGGCGGACGCACCTCGGTGCGGGTGCCACGGCCTTCGGGCGGGTGCTCGCCGGATTCGGAAACGACGGCCGCAGCGGCACGGAGGGAGTCACCTACCGGCGCGCCATCGGCACGTACCTCCACGGACCGCTTCTCCCCCGCAACCCGTGGGTGGCCGACACGCTGCTCGCGTGGGCCCTGGCCCATCGCACGGGCGAGCGCGTGACCCTGCCACCGCTCGATGACGCCCTTGAGGACGCGGCTCGTGCGGTCGCGGCCGGTCGCGCCCGGGGCGGACGGCAGGAACGGCTGATCGGCCGGCGCGCCTAGCGCCCCGTCGAGCCGAAGCCCCCCTCACCACGGCCATCCGTACCCGGCAGGCGATCGGCCTCCACCGCCTCCCCCATCGCCACGGGCACGATCACCAATTGCGCCACCCGATCACCGGGATGGATCACCACCGGCGCATCCCCGAGGTTCACGAGGATCACGCGGAGCTCTCCGCGATAGCCGCTGTCGATGAGCCCGGGCGCGTTCGCGACGGTCAGGCCGTCCCGGAGGGCGCGACCGGATCGGGGCACGACCAGCCCCGCCATGCCGCCGGGGACGGCCACCGCCAGCCCGGTGCCCACGGCGCACCGCGCCCCCGGGGCGATATCGGCTTGCTCCACGGATACCAGGTCGAGCCCCGCATCACCCGGATGGGCGCGCTGCGGGATGACCGCCTCCGGCGCCAGGCGCCGGAACGGGATGTCAGGCGCCGACGAGACGGGAGATGCGCTCCGCCGCTTCGATCAGGCGGTCATCCGGCACCGTGAGGCTCATCCGCACGAATCCCTCGCCGCTGGGCCCGTATGCCGATCCCGGCGAGATCACGACAGCGGCCTCCTCCAGCACCTTCTCGGTGAACGATGCCGAGGTCTCGCCCTGGGGGACCCGCGCCCACACGTAGATCGCGCCCTTCGGGGGCGTGAGATCGAGCCCGATGTCGCGCAGGGCGTCCACGAGGACGTCGCGGCGGCGGCGGTAGATGTCGCACATGGCCCGCACCGAGGCCTGGTCCGAGTCGAGGGCGGCGATGCTGGCCTCCTGCACCGCCTCGAACATCCCGGAGTCGAGGTTCGTCTTCAGCTGCCAGTAGGCGCTCACGACCTCGGGATTGCCGACGACCGCACCACTTCGCCAGCCGGTCATGTTGTAGGTCTTCGACAGCGAGAACACCTCGATCCCGACGTCCTTCGCGCCGGGCGTGGCCAGGAACGACGGGGCGACGTAGCCGTCGTAGGTGATTTCCGAGTAGGCGTTGTCGTGGACGATGATGAAGTCGTGACGGCGGGCGAGGTCCACCGCGCGCGCGAACAGGTCGTCCTCCACCACCGCGCCGGTCGGGTTGTTCGGGTAGTTCAGGTACATGATCCGGGCACGATCGAGGTCGTCCCCGGGAATCGCCTCGAAGTCGGGCTGGAACCCGAGCTCCGGCACGAGGGGCATGGGGACCGGCTCCGCGCCCACCAGCAGGGGGCCCATGGTGTACACCGGATAGCCGGGATCGCTCGCCAGGGCCACGTCGCCGGGGTCGAGCAGGGCGAGGTTGAGGTTGGCGATCGCCTCCTTGGCACCAAGGGCGGGGAGGACCTCGGTGTCCGGATCGAGCTCGACGCCGAACCTGCGGTCGTAGAAGCCCGCCACCGACTCGCGGAAGCCCGCGCGCCCGCGATTGGACGGGTACTGGTGGGTACCGGCGTCTGCAACGGCGTCCTGCATGCGGCGCACGACCAGGTCCGGGGTCGGGGTGTCCGGATCACCGATGCCCAGCGAGATGATGTCCACCCCCTCGGCCTTCTTCGCCGCGATCTTTCTCTCGATCTCCGCGAACAGGTACGGGGGCAGGAGCCCCAGCCGGGCCGCGCCGACAGGACGATTGCTCACAGAGCCTCCAGACGTGAGGTAAGGGCCGCGGACATGCGGCCGGAATAGATGGGGTCCGCGGGGCCGGTCATGGTGACGCGCAGGTCATCGGCCACATCGATCACCAGGTCGCCACCGGACAGGTGGACCGTCACGGGCGCCTCCAGGCCGTCCAGCCGGACTCCCGCCACTGCCGCGGCGCACGCGCCCGTGCCGCAGGCCATCGTCACACCGGCGCCGCGCTCCCACACCCGCATGGTGATCTCCGACGGCCCATCCCGCCGGATGAACTCCACGTTGGTGCGCTGCGGGAAGCGGTCGGCCACTTCCACCGCGGGGCCGATGGTCGCGACCACGGCGTCCGGGTCGTCGTGGCGGATCACGGCGTGCGGATTGCCCATCGAGACCTCGGCGAGGGTCACGCTGCCCGCAGGGGTTTCGAGGGCCTCATCCGCCTCCCCGGCCGGGAAGCGCGCCTGCCCCATGTCCACCGACACCATCGACCCGTCCACGACCACGCGAACCTCGCCCGCCCCGGTCAGGATGCTCCCATCGGCCGGCAGCGCACCGGCCGCGTCCAGATACCGGGCCACCATCCGGATCCCGTTTCCGCAGTTCTCCGCCATGCTGCCGTCCGGATTCCACACCCGCATCTCGGGCATGGGGCCATCCATGCGCACCTCCAGGATTCCGTCCGCCCCCACCCCGAAGTTGCGATCGCACACCAGGCGCGCCCGCGCAGCACTGATGGGGAACGGCCACGCCGCCGGGTCGGTCACCACGTAGTGGTTGCCGAGCCCCTGCCACTTCTCGAACGCGATTCCCTCATGCACGGTGCAGCAGGCTATCCGACGCCCTCGCGGGCGCGCCGCCATGCCGCCGCGATGGACGCCACGGCCGCCTCCGGTGGGCCGTCGCCCAGGTCGATCTGCAGGTCCGGGCACATCCTGCGCATCCAGGTGCCCTGCATCCGGGCAAGCCGCCGGGTGCGCACGTTCACGGCCTCCTCGAACTGCGCGATGTCGATGTCCCCCGCCGCAACTGCCCGGGCCTCTCCCATCCCGATCACCTGCGCTGGGCCGCGCGCGAGGTCCGGGCGGGATGCCGCCCTCGTCAACTCGTCGATGAGGCCGTCTGCCATCTCCCTGCGCACGCGCTGGGCGATGAGCCGGTGCAGTACGTCCCGCGGACGATCGAGCCCGACGACGAGAGTGGGGCGCCGGGGAGCCGCGGCCCAGATATCGCCTCCGCCCGCGTCCCCGGAATGCGCACGCTCCAGTGCCCGCGCCAGACGGCGCGGATTGGCGGGGTCGGTGGCCGCCGCGAGGTCCGGTGCGCGGCGGCGCAGTTCCGCCATGGCGGCAGCGGGATCGGCCGCCAGCGCCTCGGCCCATTCGCGCACATCGGCGTCGGGCGGCGGGCGCATGTCCAGGTCACACGTGGCCGCCCTCAGGTACAGCCCCGTGCCCCCCGCGATGATCGGCACGCGCCCCCTGCCCACGAGGTCGTCCACAACCGCGTGGGCCGCCTGCGCGAAGCCACCCGCACGGGAATCCTCATGCAATTCCAGATCGCCCACGAAGCGGTATGTCACCTCGGCCCGTGCTGCGGGGCCCGGCGCGTCCGACGCCACCTCCAGGCCCCGGTAGCGCTGGAACGGGTCGGCCACCAGGACCTCGCCCCCCATCTCCCGTGCCAGCGCGTGCGCCACCGCGCTCTTCCCGCATGCCGTGGGCCCGAACAGGGCGAGCACCTCGGCGGGGGTGCTCAGGCGGCCCCCGCCGGTTGCGGCACGGCCACCCGATGCCCTGCCAGCGTCGTGGACGTCGCCGCGTCGATCATCACGGGCACGATCGTCCCGGCCTCCGCTGCCCCGTCGAAGTTGACCGTCACGTTGTGCGACGACCGGCCGCTCATCCGCGACGGGTCGGTGCGCGACGGCCCCTCCACCAGGACGTCCGCGACCCGCCCGACGTGACGGGCCAGGCGCTCACGCGCAGTGGCCTGGACCACCTCGATGAGGCGCGCGATGCGCTCGGACTTCACCTCCGGGCGAACGTCGTCCTCCATCTGCTCGCCTGCCTCGGTTCCCGGGCGCGCCGAGTACACGAAGGTGTACGCACCGTCGTATCCCGCCTCGCGCACCAGCGATTCGGTGTCGGCGAAGTCGGCGTCCGTCTCGCCGGGGAAGCCGACGATCAGGTCGGTGGTCAACGCGACGTCCGGAACTGCCTCACGGATGCGCCCCACCAGGTCGAGGTACCGCTCCCGGTCATACGTACGGCGCATGGCCTTGAGAACGCGGCTCGACCCCGACTGCGCGGGCAGGTGGATGTGCGCGCACACCTCGGGCACGTCGCGGTGGACGGCGATCACGTCCGCGCGGATGTCCTTGGGATGGGGGCTCGTGTACCGGACGCGCCGGATCCCCGGCACGGCCGCAGCCGCTGCCAAGAGCTCCGCGAATCCCATGCGCGCATCGGCCGGAAGGTCCCGGCCATAGGAGTTCACGTTCTGGCCGAGCAGCGTGACCTCCACCACCCCGTCGTCAGCCTGGGCCGCGACCTCCTCCAGGATCGCCTGCGGCGGGCGGCTGCTCTCACGACCGCGCACCGAGGGCACGATGCAGTACGAGCAGACGCAGTTGCAGCCCACCGAGATCTGCACCCAGGCCTGATGCGGCCGCTCGCGCAGCGACGGCAGGTCCCCGCTGAACCGCCCGTCGAACGTGAATGCGCCCACTGACTGCAGGCGCTCGCGCGCGAGCAACTCGCCCAGGCGGGTCACCTCGCCGGGCCCGAACGCGATGTCCACGAAGGGGAAGTCGCGGAACACCGACTCCTTCTGGCTCTGGGCCCAGCACCCGCCCACGGCCACCACCACGTCGGGCCGCTCGCGCTTGATACGCCGCGCATCGCCCAGGTTGCCCATGAAGCGCTCATCCGCCGACCCGCGGATCGTGCATGTGTTGAACACGATCAGGTCCGCGCCATCGCGATCCGGGCTCTCGTGGTAGCCGAGGGTGCCGAGCAGTCCACGCATCCGCTCGGAGTCATGCGCGTTCATCTGGCACCCGAAGGTGGTCAGGTGGTACCGGGGCATGGCCGCCATCGTAGCCCCGCGCCCGCGGCGTCGCCGACGGGCGCGGGGCCGCGGTGGGGTCCTACGCGGCCTTCACCTCTGCTGCGGCATCCTCCGTGCCACCTGCGACCTCCAGGACCTCGCCGGTCTCCGGGTCCACGACCAGGCCATCCTGCGGGATGATGCCGGTGGCCTCGCGGATGCGCCGCTCGATCTCGTCCGCGATGTCGGTGTGCTCGAGCAGGAATGCCCGCGCGGCATTGCGCCCCTGGCCCAGACGGTCATCACCGAACGAGTAATACGCGCCGCTCTTCGTGAGGATGTCGTGCTCGATGCCGAGGTCCAGCAGGGAGCCCTCGCGCGACACGCCCTCCCCGTAGAGGATGTCGAACTCCGCCTGCCGGAACGGGGGCGCCACCTTGTTCTTCACCACCTTCACGCGGGCGCGGCTGCCGATCACCTCGGCGCCCTCCTTCAGGTTCTCGATGCGCCGGACATCCAGGCGCACCGAGGAATAGAACTTCAGGGCGCGGCCGCCCGGCGTGGTCTCGGGTGAGCCGAACATCACGCCGATCTTCTCGCGGAGCTGGTTGGTGAACACGCAGATGGTGCCGGCGCGGTTCAACGTGCCCGCAAGCTTGCGGAGCGCCTGGCTCATCAGGCGCGCCTGGAGGCCCACATGCGTGTCGCCCATCTCACCCTCGATCTCGGCCTTGGGCACCAGGGCGGCCACCGAGTCGATCGCCACCACGTCCAGCGAACCGGAGCGCACCAGCAGGTCGGCGATCTCCAGCGCCTGCTCGCCATGGTCGGGCTGGGACACCAGGAGCTCATCCGTGTTCACGCCGATGCGTCGCGCATAGGCGGGGTCCAGCGAGTGCTCGGCGTCGATGAAGGCGGCCAGTCCGCCCCGCTGCTGGGCCTGTGCCATCACGTGGTAGAGCAGGGTGGTCTTGCCCGATGCCTCCGGGCCGAAGATCTCGACGATGCGGCCGCGCGGAAGGCCCCCGATGCCCAGGGCGATGTCCAGCGGAAGCGCGCCCGTGGGCACGTAGTCGATGTCGGTCTGCGGCATGTCGCCCATCCGCATGATCGCGCCCTTGCCGAACTGCTTCTCGATCTGCGCGACCGCCGATCCCAGTGCCTCGGACTTCTCCACGGTGCCCCCCTGTCGCGCGCCTGCCGGCGCCCCTTGCGTCATCTCGGTACCCGGGCGGAGTCTAGGTCGCCGCCCGGTCGTATGGAACACATGTTCGCACAGGGACCGGACGCTCCTTCCCCGCCGCGGACAGTAGGGGCCAACCGCGCACCACCAATGCGCAGCGGTGCGCTTTGGCGCGCACAGCCGCGTCAGCCGGCGAGTGCCTGGCGCAGGAGGTGCAGGGCGATGGTGGCCGCCCTCGTGCGGATGCGTTCGCGGTCGCCGTGCAGCCGGAGTTCCCGCACCTCCTCGTGGCCGGGACCCGCCACGCACACGTACACCAGGCCGACCGGCTTCTGCGCAGTCGCGCCGCCCGGCCCCGCGATGCCGGTGACGGCGACGGACCAGTCCGCGCCGAGCGCAGCGCGTGCTCCACGCGCCATTTGCCGGGCCACGGGACCGGACACCGCCCCGTGCTCGTCCAGCATCGACCGGGGAACAGCCAGCACCGCGTGCTTGGCGTCGTCCGAGTAGGAGACCACGCCGCCGAGGTACCATGCGCTGGCCCCGGCCACGCCCGTGAGCCGCGCCCCGATCATGCCCCCCGTGCACGACTCCGCGGTCGCCAGGGCCTCTCCACGCTCTGCCAGGAGCCGACCAACCACCTCCTCCACACCGGCGCCATCGCGGGAGAAGATCGCACCTGGGAAGCGTGCCTCGAGCAGGGCGGTGAAGGCGTCGGCCTCGGGGCCCGGCGGCCTGAGCGTCACCTCGAGCTCACCCGGGCGCGCGCACACGCCCACCACCAGGCCGCGGCCCTCCGGATCGGACTCGTCCAGGACCTGCATGAACTCGGACTCCACCACCCCCGCCATCCGCAGTTCGCGCGGCGCGCCGCCGCCCGCAGCGTCCAGCACCCGGGCCACCACGGGCACCTGACGTGCGTCCTCCCACGCCGCCCGGCACTCCCACGGCGGGCCGGGCAGCACCACCACCACAGTGCCCCCGGCTTCCACCACCGCCCCCGGAGCCGTGCCCGCCGGGGGCAGTACCACTGCCCCCTCCGGCACCTGGGCCTGCTTCCGGGCCCCGCGCTCCCGGGCCGCGTGGGGCCCGCGCACGGGGACCCGCTCGAGCGCGGCCTGCACGAGCGCGAGCGCCGCGGGGTCCTCCACCAGGCTCCTGCCCGAGGCGCGCGCCACGGCTTCCATGGTGCGGTCGTCGTGCGTGGGCCCCAGACCACCGGTCACCACCACCAGGTCCACGCCGCCCGAGAACGCGAGCCGCACCGCATCCCGGATGTCGTCGAGGCCATCCCCCACCACGATCGTGCGGGTCAGTGACACGCCGGCTGCTGCCAGGTGGGCCCCGATCATCGCGCCGTTCTCGTCGCGTACCCGACCCTCCAGCACCTCCGTGCCGGTCACCACCACCGCCGCGCGCACGGCTCAGCCCGCGGGCAGTCGCTCGACGCCGGTGCGCGTGATGAGGAACGTCCCCGTGCCGCCCGTGATCTGCACGGGCTCCCCGTCGATGGTGACGCCGATCGCCTTCGGCGCACCGATCCGCACCCACGCGGACTCGGCGACCGGGAACGTGCGGGAGGCGCCCGGAACGAGCACGCCGCTGTACAGGGTGGGACCGTCCTCCGAGCCCCGTCGCACCTCGAGGTAGCTGCCCCGCGATCCCTCGCCCCGGAAGCCCACCTCCACCGGCGGTTGCGGAGCAGTGGCAGTAGTGGGCGTCGACTGGGCCGTCGGCGTGCTGCTGGTCGGCGTCCCCGCGGGGGATTCCCCGCCACCCACGCCGAGCCAGGCCAGGAGGGCCACTCCCGTCACGCCGCCGATGGCGAGCCACAGCAGCTGCGCCTCGCGCCGGCGTGGGCCCGCACCGACAGATCGCCGACTCCGGCGGGAGGTGTCGCCGTCCCCGGAGAACTCCCCGAAGCGGGAGTCGTATTCGTCCAGCACCAGTTCCGCATCGAGACCCAGGTAGTTCGCATACGCACGCAGGAACCCGCGGACGTACGAGGGGTCGGGGAGCAGGTCGAATTGCTCCTCCTCCATGGCACGCAGGTACCGGGAGCGTATGCGCGTCCCGGCCTCCGCCGTGGGGTAGTCGATGCCCTGCCGCACGCGGGCCTCGCGAAGGCTGTTGCCGATCTCAAACGTGCCCCGACGCTATCACCGGCGGCGGGGCGGCGGGGCTAGGCGCCGGGGTCGTCGTCCGCGTCGACGCAGGCGATGCCCAGTACCCGGGGGATGTCCCCCTCGCCGATCAGCACGGTGCGGGGCTTCGACCCCTCGTGGCCGGAGATCACCCCGAGCCGCTCGAGAGAATCGACCAGGCGCCCGGCCCGCGCGTAGCCCACGCCCAGCCGGCGCTGCAGCAGCGATACCGAGGCGGTCCCCTGTTGCACGACGGTCTCCACGGCCGTGCGCAGCATCTCGTCACCGCCCGCGTCCACCTCCGGCTCGGCCGGCTCGGCGCGCTCCAGCAAGTCCTCGCGCATCTCCGGCGCGCCCTGGCGCCGCCAGTGGTCGGTGATGGCCAGGATCTCGTCCTCGCCGACGTAGGCCCCCTGGAGGCGCTGCAGGCGCGATGTGCCAACCGGGCGGAACAGCATGTCACCGTTGCCGAGCAGGCTCTCCGCGCCACCGGAGTCCAGCACCACGCGCGAATCCACCTGGGACGACACCGCGAACGCGATACGCGATGGCACATTGGCCTTGATCATCCCGGTGATCACATCGACCGATGGCCGCTGCGTGGCCAGCACCAGGTGGATGCCGACCGCCCGCGCCTTCTGGGCGATGCGGATGATGGCGTCCTCCACCTCGCCCGGGGCGACCATCATGAGGTCGGCCAGCTCGTCGATCACCACCAGGATGTGCGGGATCTCCGACAACCCCTGGTCGCGCCGGATGGCATTCCAGTCGGTGAGGTTGCGCGCCCGCGCCGCGCCCATGATCTCGTAGCGCGACTCCATCTCCCGCACGATGTTCGCCAGCACGGCCGTGGCGTTCTTCATGTTCGTCACGACCGGGGTCAGGAGGTGGGGAATCCCCTCGTAGTGGTTGAGCTCCACCTTCTTCGGGTCGATCATGACCAGGCGCAGCTGGTCCGGCGTGGCGCGCAGCAGGATCGAGGCGAGGAGCCCGTTGAGGCACACGCTCTTCCCGGTGCCCGTCGAGCCCGCGATGAGCAGGTGCGGCATCCGGGCGATGTCCAGGAAGACCGCCTTGCCGCCGATATCCAGCCCGAGCCACGCTGCGAGCGGGCCGGTGCCCTCCGGGAAGTCCCGCCAGACGTCCCCCAGGGTCACCATGCTGGCGTCGCGGTTGGGGACCTCCACGCCCACCGCCTGCTTGCCGGGAATCGGGGCCAGGATCCTGAGCTCGTCGGTGGCCGCGAGGGCGTACGCCAGGTCGTCGCGCAGGTTCGACACCTTGGCCACCTTGGTGCCCGGTGCAAGCCGCAGTTCGTACCGTGTAACCCGGGGCCCCGATATGGCGTCGACCATCTCGGCCTCCACGCCGAACTCGGCCAGCGCCTCCACGAGGCGGCGGGAGGTGTCACGCACCTGCGCCACCGGCATCCGTGACACGCGGCCGGACGTGCGCAGCGACTTTCGTGGCGGGGTACGCCAGCCGCCGCGCGGCGCCCCGCCCGCAGCACCGTGCACGTCCTCGTCCGGCGCCGGCTCGTCGGCCGCCCCGTCACCGGCCGCCGCGGCAGCCGGGACCTCGACCGGCATGAAGGGATCCCCGTCGGCATCGTCGCCGGCATCATCCAGCGGGTCATCCAGCACGTCGTGCGCGTCCGCGTCGGGGAACAGGTCGGCCGCCTCCCCGGCGTCATCGCCGTCATCGTCGGCGCCGCCCGGGGCGGGACCACCCGCAAGCGCGGGGCTGGGCGGCAGGTGGCCTTCCTCACCGAAGATATCCGGAAAGCTGTCCGCCCCATCCACGGGGTCGACGCCCGGCTCGCGCCGCGTGCTGGGCGCGGCGACCGTGCGCGCGATGGCACGGGCCTCCTCCCCCGCGCGCCGGCTGCCGCGCACGGCGGTGCCCGTCGCGGTGGCCACGCCGCGCCCCACGGCGACCCCGGCCGCCTGCACTCCACGGCCGGAACCACGCAGCGCCTCGCCCAGCGATGCACCGCTCATCAGCACCATGCCGGCGGCGATGCCGAGCACGGTCAGGATGTTCGCACCCGCCGGGCCTATGGTGCTGTCCGCCGCCCACCACAGGCCCGCGCCGATCAGCCCGCCGGTGGCCTGCATCTCGTCCATGTCGAACGTGCCCGTTGCGGTGGCCATTCCCTCGCCGAATAGCCCGGATGCCAGGCCAAGCACGATTGCCAGGCCGGCCAGCAGCGCACCAATGCGGAACGGTGTGGAGTCGAACACCGGGATGCGGACGATGAGGTGGATACCGATCGCGACCATCACGAGCGGCGCCAGCCCCACGCCGCGACCCACGAACACGCGGATGAACTCCTCGAGGTACTGGCCGAACATCCCGCCGCTCACCCCGGCGAACACGACCGCGCCGAGGAATGCCCCGAGGGCGATGAGCGCGAGGCCGCCGATCTCGCGGTAGCCGCCACCCGGGCGCCGGGGCGGGGGTGCCGCACGACGCGACGACGATCCCTTGCGGGACCCGGAACGCGTGCGGGCCTTCGAGGCAGTCGCGGGCATACGTGACCTATTTGGCCCCGCGAACCCGCGTTCCTTCCTAGACCTCGACCACCACCGGCAGGATCACTGGCCGCTGGCGCGACTTCCGGTTGATGAGCGAGGCGACGGCATCGTGCAACTGCTTCTGGAGGACGTCGATCTCATGCACGCGCTCCTCGGACGACTCGGCGATGCTCTCGGCCACCCGCTCGCGGATCGCATCGATCAAGAGGTCGTCCTCCGCCCCGCCGAAGCCGCGCGTGACGATGTCGGGCGTCCCCTCGATGGTGCCGTCATGCGCGTCCACCTGCACCACGATGAGGACCAGCCCGTCCTCTGACATATGCCGGCGATCGCGCACGACCCCCTCCCCCACATCGGCCACGCCGTAGGAGTCGACATAGGTGATGCCCGACGGCACGCGCCCGCTGATCACAGCCCCGTCGACGGTCACCTCCATCACGTCGCCGTTCTCGAGGATGAGGGTGCGCTCGGGGATGCCCAGCTTCGTCGCGAGGTCGGCGTGGGCCACCTGGTGGCGGGCCTCGCCGTGAATGGGCGCGAAGAATCGCGGGCGGACCAGCTGCAGCATCCAGGCGAGCTCATCGCGGACGGCGTGCCCCGATGCGTGGATGTCCGAGCGGTCATCCGGGGTCACCACGCGTGCGCCGGCGGCCACGAGCCGGTTGATGGTCTCGTCGATGGCGAGCTCGTTGCCGGGAATGCGCCGTGAGCTGTACACCACCGTGTCGCCGGCGCGGATGGTCACCCGGGGGTGGGCGTGATTCGCCATTCGCCGGAGCGCCGACAGCGGCTCGCCCTGGCTGCCCGTGGTGAGGATCACCAGCTCATCGTCGGGGATCCGGTCGATCTCCTTGTCGGAGATGATCACGCCGTCCGGGGCCTTCAGGTAGCCCAGATTGCGCGCCACGTTGACGTTGCGCACCATGGAGCGGCCGATCACGGCCACTACGCGGCCATCACGGTAGGCGGCGTCGACCACCTGCTGCATGCGGTCGACCTGCGACGAGAAGGTGGTCACGATCACCCGGCCCGGCGAGGTGGCGAACAGGCTCGCGAGCGCCGGACCCACGGCCTCCTCTGCCCGCTTGCCCGAGACGGGCACGTCCGCGTTGGTCGAATCGCCCAGCATCACCAGCACGCCGCGATCACCCAGCCGGGCCAGGCCGGGGACGTCGCTGCGCGCGGCCGGTCCACCGATCGGCAGGTGGTCGAACTTGAAGTCGCCGGTGTGCAGCACCGTGCCGGCGGGCGAGTGCAGGGCCACGGCCACGCAATCGGGAATCGAGTGGGTCACGCGCAGGAACTCCGCCTCGAACGGGCCCACCCGTCGTGGCGGGTCCCCGGCCGCGACCTCGATGAGCTCGGCATCCCCGAGCAGGCGGTGCTCATCCAGCTTTCCGCGCACCAGCGCGAGGGTGAACCGGGTGCCGAGGATCGGCACCGGACCGACCTCGCGCAGGAACCAGGGCACGGCACCGATGTGATCCTCATGCCCGTGGGTGAGGATAAGGGCGTCGATGCGCGAGGCGTTCTCCGCCAGGTAGGTCATGTCCGGCAGCACCAGGTCCACGCCCAGCTGGTCCGGTGTGGGGAATGTGACCCCGCAGTCGATGACCACCATCCGCCCGTCGTACTCGACCACGTAAAGGTTCTTGCCGATCTCGCCCACCCCCCCGAGGGGGACGATGCGGATGGGGCCGGTCTCGCTCATGAGCCTCCGGTGATGCCGTGGTCGTCGAGCAGCGCGGCAAGTCGGCCGCGCTCGCCCGCAGTGGCCGAAACCAGCGGGAGGCGCAGGTGGTCGGTCGGAATCATTCCGCACATGACGAGCGCCGCCTTGATGAGGATGGGGTTGGTCGCCTCGAACAACCCGGACCACAGCGTAGTCAGCGAGGTGTCGATCGCCCGCGCACCATCGAGGTCCCCCGCGGCCGCGAGGGCAACCATCTGCTGCATCGCGTCACCCACGAGGTGCGACGCAACGGAGATCACGCCCGTCCCGCCCATCTCCAGGACCGGCATCAGCATGTCGTCGTTACCCGCATAGATGGCCAGGTCGCAGGCATCCATCACCTGCGCCAGCTGCGAGAGGTCGTCGTTCGCCTGCTTCAGCGCAATAACACCGGGGATCGCGGCGAGCTCGGCGATGAGCGCGGGCTCCATGTTCAGCGCCGTGCGCCCGGGGATGTTGTAGAGCACGACGGGCACCCCCACCTCTGCGATGGCCGCCACGTGGCGCCGGATGCCCTCGGCGGGGGGCTTGTTGTAATAGGGGTCACCACCAGCACCGCATCGGCACCGAGCTCGGCCGCGACCTGGGTGAGGTGCACCGAGTGCGCGGTGTCGTTGCTGCCCGTTCCGGCCACCATGGTGCCGCGCCCCCGCGTCTCCTCGCGGCCGGCCTCGAACAGCGCGATGCGCTCGACATCGCTGAGCGTCGAGGCCTCGCCCGTGGTCCCGGCCACCACGATCCCATCCGACCCGGAGTCGAGCAGGCGACGCACAAGCGCGCGATAGGCGGCCTCGTCGACGCCCCCCGATTCGTCGAAGGGCGTGACGGCCGCGGTGAGTACGGCTCCGAGCACGGGCGGCAGTATAGGGGCGGCTGTTCCGGCGGGGCGACTCAGGCCGGAATGGCGGCCGCGGGCAGCGGCTCGCGCGCGCGGCCGTCCGTCAGGAGGTCGGGGCTCGCGACGTTCCAGTACGCGCGGACCGCCCATGTCAGCACACGCCGGCTCGCCACCACGCGGGCAAAATCCGCGAACAACGGGTCCGGCAGGACATCCAGGGCCGTCTGAAGCCGCTCGAGGATGCGATAGCCCCGGGCGCGGGACGACACGGCCGCGCGATAGGCCGCAAGCGCCTCGCCCAGCGGCATCTCTCCCGTCCTCACGCGCTCGGCAAGCCGACCGGCCACCTGGCCGAAGACGAGCGCCGGGCGGATGCCCTCGCCGGACACCGGCAGGCACATGCCGGCCGAGTCGCCCACGAGGAACATGCCATCGCGCACGGGGTCGATCAGCACCGATGTGAAGAACCCGCCATGCACCGGGCCCGGCTCCCCGAGGTGCAGGTCGTCGCAGAAGGCGCGCAGATCCCCCGACAGATCGGAGTCCCCGGTGTAGGTGGCAAGCCCTGCGCGCAGGTGATCGCCCGCGGGGAACGCCCAGTAGAAGCGTCGTGTGCCACGGCTCGGCCCCACGTAGAAGTGCAGTCCCTCGCCACGGAACGGCTGCCGTGCCTCGATGCCGAAGCTCTTCCGGGGCGCCCGCGCCGCACGGCGGCGGTCCCGCGGAGCCACTGTGCGCCACCCCGCGGCATCCACGACCACTGGTGCGTCGAAGGCGCCTTCGGTGGTCTCCACGCGCCCTGCCCGTGCACCGGTGATGCGCGCGCGCAGGAAGTCGGCGCCGGTGCGGTCGAACAGTTCCTCGCAGAAGCGCCGGTAGTCGAAGGTGCAGAACGGGAAGAACCGCAGCACCTGCGACCGGCGCCGGGTGTGGATGATGATGTCGTCATGCACCTGGTCGATGACGTGGGTCATTCCCAGGTTCTCAAGGCAGGCGAGGGGCACGGCCGATGCGGACGTTTCCCCGTCACCGATCTCCAGGCTGTCGATCACCAGCACCCGGCCGCCGATCTGCTGGGCGGCGGCCAGCCCCGCGAACGACCCGCCGCAGACGATGGCGTCGTACGCCTGCGCCATCAGGTGCGGGGGATCTCCTCGCCGGTCTCCGGGTTGATGCGGATGCCGTCGGTGATGCCCGTGCCCGGGGGTGCACCGATCACGAGCCAGGTGGCGTCGCGGTCGCTGTTGTTCTGGATGCGGCGGGTGGTGTCCTTGCCCACGCGGACCCAGTCCTGGTCCTCGATGGCGACGACCTCGCCCTCGATCAGCATCTCCTGAGGACCGCCGGCGATCAGGTGGTAGAGCTCCTCCTGCTCATGATGGCGGTGATAGGCCATCTGGTCCCCGGGATGGAAGATCCACACGCGGCAGGTCATCTGCTCGCAGCCGGTGGAGCCGGCGAAGTCCTGGGAGGAGGGGCCGCCGCCCTTCCGCTCCCTGCGCTCAACATCGGCGGCGTGGACGTGCGTAAAGCCATCGGCCATGACGTTCTCCTGATCCGTGAACGCGTCTGAGACTAGTCGAACAGCACGGATTCGAGGCCCACGGTCACGCCGGGGCGCTCGCGCACCGCGCGCACCGCCATGAGCACGCCCGGCATGAAGCTCTCACGCGACAGGCTGTCGTGACGGATGGTGAGCGTCTCGCCCAGCCCGCCCAGAATGACCTCCTGATGCGCGACGAGGCCCGGCAGTCGAACGGAGTGGATGGGCACATCGCCCTCCATGAGTCCGGAGGTGCGCGCCGCCGTGCCGGATGGGGCGTCGAGCTTCCCGTCGTGGTGCAGCTCGATGATCTCGGCGGCCGGCATGTGGCGTGATGCCTCGGCTGCGAAACGCATCATCAGGACCGCGCCGATCGCGAAGTTCGGCGCCACGAGCAGGTTGGCCGCACCCTCCTCCGCGCAACTGACCAGGTCGTCCATCTGCGCCGGCTCGAGCCCGGTTGTGCCCACGACGGCGTGAACGCCGGCGTCCAGGCAGGCGCGCACGGTCCCATGGGCCACGGCCGGCTGGGTGAAGTCCACGGCGACATCCGGCGCGGCAGCCGGGATGGCCTCGGCCACGGAGGCGAAGGCGGTGCGCCCGTCGGAAGTGAGCGCGGGGTCCACCCGGGCGACCAGTTCCATGTCGTCCGCAGCGCCGACGGCCGCAACGACCGCCTGCCCCATGCGCCCCGCGGCGCCGGTCACCATCACCCGGATCATGCCGCTTCCACGAGCTCGGGGGCCAGATGCGCCACGGCGGCGCGCACGGCCTCGGTCCGCGGGCCGATCGCCGCGATCGACAGGCAAGAGGGGTCCCAGAACTCCCGGGCCAGGTCGAGGATGTCGTCCGCGCTCACTGCATCCACGCGGGCGATGATCTCGTCCACGTCGAGGAGCTCCGTGCCACTGAGCACCGACCGGCCGATCCTGTGCATGCGGGTGGCCGGGCTCTCGAGGCCGAGCACGAGCCGGCCCTTCAGGTGCTCCTTGGCCCGGGCCAACTCATCGGCGGGCACGGGATCCTCCCCTATGCGGCGGAGCTCGCGCGCGATGATCTCCGAGGCCTCGACGAGGTTGTCCTCGCGGGTGCCCAGGTACACGCCCACCTGCCCGGTGTCCGAGTACCCCACGGAATACGTGCCCACCGAGTAGGCCAGGCCGCGCTTCTCGCGGATCTCCTGGAACAGGCGCGAGCTCATTGACCCACCGAGCACCACGTCCAGCACCCCCATCGCGTGCCGGCGGTCATCCGAGCGATCGAGGCCCGGGCCCCCCAGGGCGACGTGGTACTGCTCGGTGGGCTTGGCCCGAGCGACCAGGCGCGGGGTGCCGGGGGCCGCGGCCTGCACCTCGTGGGCCGCGCCGCGGGCCAGGTCGCCCAGATGCCGCTCCGCGAGGTCCACCAGGTGCCCGTGCTCGATGTTCCCGCTCGCCGCCACCACGATGTTGCCCGCCGTGTAGTGCCCGGCGTGGAACGCCCGTATCTCCTCCTCGGGCATGCCGGCGATCACCTCGGAGGTCCCGATGACGGGCCTGCCCAGCGGCTGATCGGGGAACACGGCCTCCGACATCAGGTCATGCACCAGGTCCCCGGGGTCGTCCTCGTACATGAGGATCTCCTCGAGGATCACCTGGCGCTCCTGCTCGAGTTCGCGGAACGCCGGGCGCACCAGCATGTCGGCGAGGACGTCGAAGGCGCGGTCCAGGTGCTCGTCCAGCACGCGGGTGTAGAGCACCGTGTGGTCCCTGCCGGTTGCCGCGTTCACCTCACCGCCGATCGCGTCGAACGCCTCGGCGATTCCCGCGGCCGAGAACCGGTCTGTCCCCTTGAACAGCAGGTGCTCGATGAAGTGCGAGATACCGCCCTCGGACGGCCGCTCGAAGCGCGAGCCCACCCCGATCCACACTCCGAGCGCGATCGAGCGCACACCGCCGAGGGGCTCCGAGACAACCCGGAGCCCCCCTGCGGTGGTGTCGAGCGCCCTGTTGGAGGTCACTCGGAGACGTCGCTCGCGGACATCTTCCGGCGCCGCCGCGGGCGGCGGTGCGTGCTCTCGTCCGACTCGGTGTCGCCGTCCCCGGCGGGTGCCGAGTCGTCCGACAGCAGGCGCAGCCCGATACGGCCGCGGGCCCGGTCGACCTCCTCCACGCGCACGTCCACCGAGTCGCCGCGGTTCAGGACGTCCTCCACCTTCTCCACCCGGCCGGAGCCCAGGTTGGAGATGTGCAGCAGTCCGTCCACGCCCTTTGTGAGTTCGATGAACGCCCCGAAGGTCGTGGTCTTCACGACCTTGGCGCCCTCGTAGACATCGCCCACCTCGACGTCCTTCGTCATGGAGCGGATCCGCTCGACGCACTGGTCGGCCTTCTCGCCCTGCACGCCGTAGACGCTCACGGTGCCGTCATCCTCGATGGAGATCTCCACCTCGAAGTCGGCCTCGAGAGCGCGGATGGTCTCGCCGCCCTTGCCGATGACCATCCCGATCTTGTCGGGATCGATCTTGATGGCGGTGATGCGCGGTGCCCATGCGCTCAGCTCCTCGCGGGGGCCCGGGATCGTGTCGGCCATGGCGCCCAGGATCGTGAGGCGTGCCTGCTTGGCCTGCTGCAGGGCCTGCGCCAGGGTCTCCTGGGTGACCCCGGCCACCTTGTTGTCCATCTGCAGGGCCGTGACGCCCTCGGAGGTGCCCGCCACCTTGAAGTCCATGTCGCCGAGGTGGTCCTCGTCGCCCTGGATGTCGGTGAGCACGATCAGGTCATCGCCCTCCTTGATGAGGCCCATGGCGATGCCGGCGACCGGGCGGGTGATGTTCACGCCTGCGTCCAGCAGGGCCAGCGTGGAGCCGCACACCGAGGCCATCGACGACGACCCGTTGCTCTCGAGCGTCTCCGAGACCAGGCGGAGGGTGTAGGGGAACTCCTCCTCCGGCGGGATGACCGGGATCAGCGCCCGCTCCGCGAGGGCCCCGTGTCCGATGTCACGCCGCTTGGGCCCGCGCATGAAACCGGTCTCGCCGACGCTGAACGGCGGGAAGTTGTCGTGGTGGATGTAGCGCTTCGTCGTGTCGATGGACAGGTCGTCGATGCGCTGGGCCTCCTTCATCGTGCCGAGCGCCAGCAGGGTGAGCACCTGCGTCTCGCCGCGCGTGAAGAGCCCCGAGCCGTGCGTGCGCGGCGCGATGCCGGTGTCGCACCAGATGGGGCGGATCTCCTCCGCCGACCGGCCGTCCGGACGCCGCTTGTCCACGGCGATGCGACGGCGGATCGTGCGCTTGATCAGCTGGTCGAACGCCATCGAGAACTGCGCGCGCTGATCCGGCGAGGGCTCATCGCCCACGACCTCCAGCTGGGCGGCGGTCTTCGCCGCGGCGATCTTGTCGCGGCGCTCGAGCTTGCCCTGCTCGAGCGTGGCCTCCTCGATGGATGCCAGGGCGACCTTCTCGACCTCGGCGAGCATCGCCGGGTCGACGACCTGCGGCACGACATCCCACTTGGGCTTGCCCGCCTTCTCGCGGAGCTCGTCCTGCACGTCGCAGAGCTTGCGGATCTCGTCATGCGCGATCTGCAGGGCCTCGAGCAGGTCCTCTTCCGACACCTCCTTCGCGCCGGCCTCGACCATCGAGATGGCGTCGCGCGTACCGGCCACGACCAGGTCGAGCTTGCTCTCCTCCATCTCCTGGAGGGTCGGGTTGATGACGAAGTCGTCATCCAGCATGCCGATGCGCACGGCCCCGACCGGACCCTCGAACGGCAGCTCCGACAGCATGAGCGCCGCGGAGGCCCCGTTGATCGAGAGGATGTCGAACGCGTTGACCTTGTCGATCGAGAGCACCGTGGTGACAACCTGCACCTCGTTGCGGTAGCCCTTGGGCCACAGCGGCCGGAGCGGGCGGTCGGTCATGCGCGCGGTGAGGATGGCGCGCTCGCTCGGGCGGCTCTCGCGCTTGATGAAGCCACCGGGGATCGCCCCCTTGGCGTACATGCGCTCCTCGACGTCCACGGTGAGCGGGAAGAAGTCCGTCCCCTCCCGCGGCGCGCGCGCGCCCACGGCCGTGACCAGCACCAGGCTGTCGCCCGACCGTACGAGCACCGAGCCGCTGGCCTGCTTGGCCAGCCTGCCGGTCTCGAAGATGATCTCCTGGCCGCCGATATCGGCGACGACGCGCGTGGCGTCAGGGCCCTTCACTGTCATTGCGTTCCCCATCCCTTCGCGCCGTACCCCCGGCACGGCTCATCACGCGGTGCCGCCATCCGGGCGGCCCGCCGTCACGGGCGCGATGCGCCCCGGTTCGCCTACCTGCGGATGCCGAGCGAGTCGGTGAGCTCGCGGTAGGCGTTCAGGTCCTTCCTCTCGAGGTAGCTCAGGAGCCGACGGCGCCGGCCGACCATGGTCAGCAGACCGCGCCGCGAGTGATGATCCTTGTGGTGGCTCTTGAGGTGCTCGGTGAGCTGGTTGATCCTCTCGGTGAGGATCGCGATCTGGACCTGGGGCGAGCCCGTGTCCGTGTCGTGCTTGCGGTGGGGCGCCATGACCCCCGCCTTGGTGTCCTTGTCCAGCATCTATGTCTGCTCCATGTCCGGCCGCGGGGCAGCCGTGGCCGCACCCGGGTCAATGTGACCGCGGAGGATATCAGGCCCCGCCCGTCACCTCGCGGGTGCGCGCGATGTCCTCGTTCACCTGACGCACGAGCGCATCGGGAGTCGGGAACCGCTGCTCGTCGCGCAGCCGCTCGATGAACTCCACGCGCACGCGCTGCCCGTACAGATCGTCCCCCTCATAGTCGAGGATGAAGGCCTCCAGACGCAGGGGTGCGTCGTCCCCGCCCGCGAAGGTGGGTGAGTACCCGAGGTTCACGGCCGCGGGGAATCGCCCCGCCCCCAGCGCCACCCGGCCTGCGTACACGCCGCGCGCCGGCAGGGCGATCCCCTCCGGCACGGCGACGTTCGCCGTGGGCAGGCCCAGCGCCCGCCCCCGCTGCTCGCCCGGGACCACCATGCCCTCGACGAGATGCGGACGGCCGAGGAGTGGCGTGACCTCGCCGACCTGGCCGCGCGCCACGAGGCGGCGCACGCGGGTGGACGACACCGGCTTCCCATCCGGGCTCACGACCGTCGCCGGGCTCTCGACGATCAGCCCCTTCGCCCGCCCGAGGCGCTGGAGGTAGGCCACCGTGCCCGATCCCCCATGCCCGAATCGGAAGTTCGCGCCCACGACGATGCTCTCGGCGTTGAGGGGCGCGGAACACAGCATCTCGGCGAAACGGTCGGCCCGTATGCGCGCGAACGCCTGGGTGAACGGGACGACCAGCAGCGCGTCGGCCCCGAGGGCCTCGATCAGCTGGGACTTGACGGCCGGCTCGGTGAGGACGGCCGGCGCGAGTTCAGGACGCAGAACCGCAAGGGGGTTCGGCTCGAAGGTGAGCACCATCGACTGCAGACCCCTCTCGCGCGCGCGCTCGATGGCCCGGCCGATGATCGCCTGATGCCCGAGGTGCACGCCATCGAAGGTCCCGATGGCCACCACGCGCCGCTCGTCCCCCAGCGGCAATTCGCCGATCGACTGGTAGCGCCTCACCCGGCCAGGACCACCCGCGGCCGCAGCACCCCGGCATCGGCCTCGGCGATGGCCACGAGGTGGCCGTCGGCCACCAGCGCCGCCGGGCCGGCCCCGCCCGCCCGCGGGTCGGGCACCGGTCGGCCGTGGACCACGGCCGCGGCTCCGACGGGGTCCAGGTCCACGCGCCCGATGTGCCCGAGCACGGCGAGCGCATCCGTCACCTGGGCGCTGCCCACGGCATCCGGGGCGATGGCCCCGTCAACCCCCAGATGGCCCACGGCGGTGCGGCGAAGGGTCGCGCAGTACCCGCCGCAGCCGAGCGCCTCACCCAGGTCAACGGCGATCTGGCGCACGTACGTGCCTGCGCTGCATCGGATGTCGACCTCGGCGCGTCCGGTCATGGGGTCGTAGGACACCAGATCCGCGCGCTCCACGACGACCGCGCGCGTGGGACGTTCGACCTCGCCGCCCCGGCGGGTGATCGCGTACAGGCGCTCGCCGCCCACCTTGACCGCCGACAGCCCGGGCACCACCTGCGTGAGGTCACCCACCATCCCGGCCAGCGCATCCCGGACGGCATCCACCGAGGCCGGGACTGCGCCGCCAGCCGTGATGGGGCCCTCGGGATCGCCGGATTCCGATCGGGCACCCAGTGCGATCCCTGCCCGGTACCCCTTCGGAAGACCGCTCAGGAAGGGCGCAAGGCGCGTGGCGCGACCCGTCAGCACGACCATCAGCCCGGTCGCGAACGGGTCGAGCGTGCCCGTGTGCCCCGCGCGGACACCCCCCAGCGCCCGGCGGCATGCGGCGACGACGTCATGCGAGGTCGGCCCCGCGGGCTTGTCCACCAGCACCGCGCCGGTCGGCATGTCGGGACGGCGGCCCACTAGGCGCCCTGATCGAGCATCGCCTGCCGGATGAGCGCGATGATCTCGCCGGGGGCGCGGTGCGACGTGAAGCCTGCCGCCGCGCGGTGGCCGCCGCCGCCCTCGAGGGCCGCGATGGCCGAGACGTCGATGGCCCCGCCGGAAGCCCGCGTGGACACACGCCACTCGCCGTCGGCAACCTGCCGGATGACCGCTGCCACCTGCGCGCCCCGTGCGCCGCGCAGGGCCTCCACGACCCCGTCGGAGTCGGTCCCGCCTGCGGCGCGTTCGTCCTCCGGGGTGATCACCGCCACCACGAGGCGTCCGTCCAGTTCGGAGCGCGCCCCTGCAACGGCGCGCCCCGCCAGCCGGAGATCCCCGAGCGGGATGCCCTCGTACAGGCGCCGGTAGACGGCCCCGGGGTCCACCCCGGCCTCGATCATCCGGGCCGCCGCCGCGTGCGCCCCCGCGCCGGTGCTCGAGTAGGAGAACCGTCCGGTGTCGGTCACGAGGCCCACGTACAGCGGTAGCGCGATGCGGCGCTCCAGCGGCGCACCCATCGCATCCATCACGCGCAGCACCAACTCGGCGGTGCTCGAGGCGTCGCCGTCGATGAGGTTCAGGTCGCCCCAGGCCGGGTCGTCATGGTGGTGATCGATGTTGATGATCGGACGGCCCAGCGATGTGGGGTCCTCGTCGGTCACGCGGTGGGACGTGGCGGCATCCACGCTCACCAGCACCCTGTCCGCGGCGTCCGCGACCCGTCCGGCCCGCACCTCCTCCCCGGGTTCCAGGAGCCAGGCGAGGTCCTCGGCCAACCCCGGACCCTCCACGTGCCACATCACCACGTCATGCCCGCGCCCGCGCAAGACACGCGCGAGGGCGATCATCGATCCCGCGGCGTCGCCATCCGGCTTGCGATGCGTGGTAACCGTGTACCGGCCGCCGGGTGCCGAGAGCGCCGCGGCGATGCCGGCGGCATCCACCCGCGACCCCACCGGCCGATGATGATGCGGGCCGTGGCTCACGAGGTCAGCGTCCGCCGGAGCCGTCGGGCCCGCCGGAATCCGCCGGAGGCGCGACCTCATCGATGAGTGCCGTGAGCCGTCGGGCCCTGTCCTGGAGCTCATCGCGCTCAAATGTGAGCTGCGGGGTATTGCGGCTGCGGAGTGCACGCCCCACTCGCCCCTGAAGCACCCCGCGTGCGGACTCCAGCGCCGCCGCGGCTGCTTCGGCGCGCGCAGGGTCGAGCACCGTCCACCAGACCCGCGCGTGGGCCAGGTCGGGGCTCGTCTCCACCGACGTGATGGTCACCATCTGCAGGCGCGGATCCGACAACTCGGTGAGCAGCGCGCCGGCGATGGCCTCGCGGATGGCCTCGTTCGCCCGGCGCTGGCGCTGGCGCGGTGCGCTCATGCGATGTCCTCCCCGATCCCGATCACCTCGCGGTGCTCCGCGAGCAGTTGCCACTCGGGGTCCGCGGACAGCAGGCGCGATGCGCGGTCCAGCCCGGCCGCGGCCTCGCCCGCGCCGGGCTCGACCACCGCCAGGGACAGGCGGCACCGCTGCCACAGGTCGTGGTGGTCCACCTCGGCGACGCTGGCGCCACAGTTCCGCGCGAGCCCCTGCCGCACGCGCAGCACCTGACGCCGCTTGTCCTTCAGGGACCCGGCGGTCGGCAGGTGCATGTCCACGGTGAGGATGCCCACGAAGCCGGCTCCCATCGCCGTCGCGGACCGGCTACTCGGCGGCCTCGGCGGCCGCGGGAGCGGATGCCTGGGCCGTACGGGCGACCTCCTTGAGCTCGAACACCTCGATCTCGTCGCCGTCCTTGACGTCGTTGTAGTCCTCGAGCAGCACGCCGCACTCGAAGCCCTGCTGCACCTCGCGCACGTCGTCATCAATCCGGCGCAGGGAGCCGATCCGGCCGGCATGCACCACGGTGCCGTCTCGCACCAGGCGGCAATCGGCACCCCGTCGCACGGTCCCCTCGGTCACGTAGCAACCGGCGATCGTGCCCAGGCGACTCGCCTTGAACGTTGCGCGCACCTCCAACGAGCCCAGCGGCTCCTCGACGATGTCCGGCTCGAGCATGCCCACCAGGGCGTCGCGGACGTCCTCGATTGCGCGGTAGATCACGCGGTAGGTGCGGATGTCCACGCCCTCGCGCTCGGCGAGCAGCTTGGCCTCCGGGCGCGGCCGCACGTTGAAACCGATGACGATCGCCTGGGATGCAGCGGCGAGCATCACGTCGCTCTCGGTGACGGCGCCAACGCCGGTGTGGATGATGCGCAGGCGCACCTCGGTCTGCTCCACCTTGTTGAGGGCATCCTCCAGGGCGCCGACGGACCCCTGCACGTCGCCCTTGATGATGATGTTGAGCTCCTTGAGCCCGCCCTCCTGAATCCGCGCGAACAGGTCCTCCAGCGACACCGGCCTGCGGTTCGCCAGCTCCTCCGAGCGCAGGCGCTGGCTGCGCGTGGAGGCGATCTGGCGCGCCAGGCGCTCGTTCTCCACCACGCGGAACTTCTCGCCCGCGTCCGGGACGCCGTCGAGCCCGAGGATCTCCACCGGTACGGCAGGGGTGGCCTCGCCGAGGGGCTCGCCGTTGTAGTCGAGCATCGCCCGCACGCGGCCGAAGGTCTCGCCCACCACGAGGATGTCGCCCACCCGCATGGTGCCGCGCTGAACCAGGAGGGTGCAGACGGGACCACGGCCCGCATCGAGCCGGGACTCCACGACGGTCCCCGATGCCTCGGCCGACGGATTGGCCTTGGGATCGGCATCGGCATCGGCCACGAGCAGCACCGTCTCCAGCAGGTCCTCCAGGCCGTCGCCGCGCTGGGCCGAGACGTTCACGAACTCCGTCCCCCCGCCCCAATCGGTGGGGATCACCTCATGCGTCGAGAGCTCCTGCTTGACCTTCTCGGGGTTCGCGTTCTCCTTGTCGATCTTGTTCACGGCGACGACGAACGGCACCTCGGCCGCCTTCGCGTGGTCGATCGCCTCGATCGTCTGGGGCATCACGCCGTCATCGGCCGCCACCACGATCACGGCCACGTCGGTGATCCGCGCGCCGCGCGCGCGCATCGCGGTAAACGCCTCGTGGCCGGGCGTGTCGAGGAAGGTGACCTCGCGGTCGTTGTGGTGAACCTGGTACGCCCCGATGTGCTGGGTGATGCCGCCGGCCTCGCCTGCGGCCACCTCGGTGCGACGGATGGCATCCAGCAGCGACGTCTTGCCGTGGTCCACATGGCCCATCACGGTGACGACCGGTGCGCGCGCGACGAGGTCCGCCGGGTCGTCCTCGACCGTCACTTCGAGGTCGGGCTCCTCCTCGGCGTGGATGACGTTGACCTTGCGCTCGACGTCCGCCGCGATCAGCTCGATGGCGTCGTCGGACAGAGACTGGGTGATGGTGACCAGCTCACCCATGCCCATCATGAACTTGATGATCTGCGCAGTCGGAATGCCGAGCCCCTCGGCGACGTCCTTCACGGTCGCGCCCGAGCGGATTTCGGCAGGCGGCATGTCCGCCGGGTTGATCTGCGGCTGGGCCTGCTGCTCGGAGTGATCCTTGCCGCCACCCCGCCTGTCGCGCCTGTCGCGGCCGCCGCCGCCCTGCCGGCGCCCCGCCTGGGCGTCGATGACGACGCGTCGCTTGCGGCCGCGCCCGCCTCCGGGGCGACCGATGCCACCCGTGCCTCGCGGCGGCAGGGTGCCCGACCGCCCGCGATCGCCGGGGTGGCCGGAGCCGGGCCCGGCGCCGTAGCCGCCGGAGGGCCCCGACGGGGTGGGTGGCGATGGTGGTGGCGAGTCACGCCTCGGCGGTGGGAGCACAATCTTCTCCGGCGCGCGCTTGGGCGGGATCCGCTCCTCCGTCTTCTTCGGGGCCTCCTCCGCCGTCGGCGCAGCGGGGGACTCCTCGCCCGCCGGAGGCTCAACAGCCTTCGGCTCGGCGGCGGGCGCCCCGGGCTTCTCCGCAGACTCCCCGGCGGCCGGGCCCGGGGCCGCCTCGTCCCCGGAGGCAGGGGCCTCGGCCGTCGGCTCCGGGGTGGGCTCCTCGGCCGTCGGCTCCGGGGTGGGCTCCTCGGCCGTCGGCTCCGGGGTGGGCTCTTCGGCCGTCGGCTCC
>JAUROO010000041.1 GCA_030829765.1 Miltoncostaeales bacterium
CAGGAAGACGTTGAAGATGTCGAGGAAGATCCCGAGCGCGATCGGCACCGCGGCATCCCCGGTGCGCGAACGGCGCAGCCGCTGGAAGTCGAACATCGTCCACACGGCGAAGATCGCAAGGCCGAGGATCGCGTAGATCAGCCGGCCACCGGGGATGTTCACGAAGATCAGCACGATGCCGAAGACGATCAGCCCGAGCAGTGCCCAGAACGCGATGCGTGCGAGCGGCGCCAGGTCGCGCCGGGTGGCGTAGCCCCACGCCCCGAAGCCCGCGATGAAGAGCCCGGTGGCGCCCGCGGCCTGCCACAGCACCTGCGCGCTGCCGGCCTCGACATAGGTGTTGAGCACCGGCCCCACGGCCATGCCCAGGAACAGCCCCACGCCGAACAGCAGGGTCATGCCCAGCATGCCGCTCGGCCGCTTGAGGAAGGCGCTGGCGATCACCAGCACGAGGGCGACCACCCACGCGCCGATCATCCACCCGCCGGTGAAGTCCTTGCCGATGAAGGCGCCGGCCGCGGCGAACCCGCACGTGACCCCCACCAGGAACATCACGCGCGCGAAGAGCGCGCGCTGGGTCACCTGCTCGCGCTCGGCTGCCACGGCCTGGTCGGCCGCCGATGCCTGGTCGAACCACGTGCCCGGGTTACGGCTCTCCTCTGCCATGCGTCCCCTTCCCTATCCGTCGGCCAGCGGCGCCATGGTGAGCCCGGCGCCCTTCAGTTGCTCCCATACGAGCTCGGCGCGCTCATGGTCGCCGCGCCACACCGTCGCCTGTCCCTTCGAGTGGATGGCGTTGGCGAACGACATGCCCTTCGCATAGTCCACCCCGGGCACGAACTGCGACAGGATCGTCGCCACGCCCTCGAACGTGTTGTGGTCATCGTTCATCACGATGACCGAGCACGGGCGACCGAGACCGGAGCCCGGGCCGGTACCGGTTTCCCCGGGCGACACGCGGGGAGGCGTAAGGACATCGGAACCCACGGGTGCGCATGATAGCCACGGGCAACCCGGGCGCCGCCGCCGGACGGCCACCGCGGCCGCGGCCCCGCGCGATAGCGTCCGGGGATGGCCACCGCCCGAGCGACCGAGTCCCTCGCGCCCTTCCATCCAGTGGTGGCCGACTGGTTCGCGCGGGCCTTTGCGGGGCCGACGCCGCCGCAGGTGCGCGGCTGGCCGCACATCTCCGCCGGGGAGCACACCCTCATCGTCGCCCCCACCGGATCGGGCAAGACGCTGGCGGCCTTCCTCTGGGGGCTCAACCGGCTTGCGTCGGCGCAGTTCGGGGACGCGGGCGGCGGATCCGCCGCCGCCGGACGCATCCTCTACATCTCACCGCTGAAGGCGCTGAACTACGACGTGGAACGGAACCTGAGGGGGCCGCTCGCGGGCATCGCCGAGTCGGCGCGCCGCATGGGGCTCACGCCGCCGGAGATCAGCGTGGGGGTGCGGACCGGCGACACGCCGCAATCCGAGAGGCAGCGCATGCTCCGGAATCCCCCCGACATCCTCATCACCACCCCGGAGAGCCTCTACCTGCTCCTCACCAGCCGCGGCGAGGACATCCTGCGCGGGGTGACCGGGGTGATCGTGGACGAGATCCACGCCATGGCGGGCACCAAGCGGGGGAGCCATCTCGCACTGTCGCTCGAGCGGCTGGAGCGGATCGCGGAGGGTCCCGTGCAGCGCATCGGGCTCAGCGCCACGCAGCGCCCGCTCAGCGAGATCGCCAGGTTCCTCGGGGGGCAGGACGCCCATGGCACGCCCCGGCCGGTGAGCGTGGTGGACGCGGGCCGGGTGAAGGAGCTGGACCTCGAGGTGATCGTGCCAGTGGATGACATGCGCGAGATGGCGGAGCCCGCGCGCGGGCCCGGTGACGGCGGCGGCCAGGACCTGCTGGATGTCGTCGGCGGTGGCGCCACGCGCCGGTCCATCTGGCCCGCCATCTACCCGGCGCTACTCGATCTGGTGCGCGCCCACCGCAGCACGCTCATCTTCGTGAACAACCGCCGGGGGGCCGAACGGCTGGCGCTGCGCCTGAACGAACTGGCCGAGGAGGAGGTTGCGCGGGCGCACCACGGCAGCCTCGCGCGCGAGCAGCGCACGCTCATCGAGGAGGACCTGAAGGCCGGGCGCATCCCGGCACTGGTGGCCACCAGCAGCCTGGAGCTGGGTGTGGACATGGGCGCGGTTGACCTGGTGGTGCAGGTGGAGAGCCCCCGCAGCGTCGCCCGGGGCATCCAGCGGGTGGGCCGTGCCGGCCACCGGATCGACGTGCCGAGCACGGGACGCATCTTCCCCAAGTACCGGGGCGACCTGCTGGAGTGCGCCGCGGTGGTCGAGCGCATGCTGGCGGGTGCGATCGAGGAGACCCACGTGCCGCGCCTGCCCCTGGACGTGCTGGCCCAGCAGGTAGTGGCGATGGCCTCGGGCGAGGAGCCCATGTCGGTGGACGACATCCTCGCCGTCGCCCGGGGCAGCCACCCGTTCGCCGATCTCTCGCGTGACCAGCTGGAGGGCGTGCTCGACATGCTTGCCGGCCGGTACCCATCCGATGAGTTCGCCGACCTCAAGCCCCGGGTGGTGTGGGACCGCGCCGCGGAACTGGTGCGGGGCCGCGATGGCGCCCGCCGCCTGGCCGTGGAGAACGCCGGCACCATCCCCGATCGCGGCCTGTTCGGCGTGTTCCTCGCCGACGGACGCACGCGGGTGGGTGAACTGGACGAGGAGATGGTCTACGAGGCCCGCGCGGGCCAGGCATTCATGCTGGGCGCATCCACATGGCGCATCGAGCAGATAACCCGCGACCGGGTGCTGGTGTCGCCCGCGCCGGGCGCCCCGGGGGCGGTGCCCTTCTGGCGGGGCGAGGGCGTGGGGCGTCCGTATGAGCTGGGCGCCGCGGTGGGCCGGATGGCGCGCGAGATCGCGGCGGCCGACCCGGAGGAGGCCAGGGCGCGCCTTCGCGCGGACAGCCGGTTCGACGAGCGCGCCGCGGGGAACCTTGTGCGGTACGTCCGCGATCAGGTCGAGGCGACAGGCACGGTGCCGAGTGACCTCGGAATCGTCATCGAGCGCTTCCGGGACGAGATCGGCGACTGGCGGCTGTGCATCCTCTCCCCCTTCGGTGCCCGCGTGCATGCGCCGTGGGCACTGGCCGTGCAGGCCCGCCTGCGCGAGGCCCTGGGCACCGATCCGCACGTCATCTGGAGCGACGACGGCATCGCATGCCACGTGGTGGACGGTGACGCGCTGCCGCCGGTGGATGTGCTGCTGCCCTCCCCTGAGGACCTGGAGGACCTGATCGTCGGCGAGCTCGGCGGCACCGCGCTGTTCGGGTCGCGCTTCCGCGAGAACGCCGCGCGGGCGCTGCTGATACCCCGCCGTCACCCGGGCCGGCGCACGCCCCTGTGGCAGCAGCGCCTGAAGGCGTCGTCGCTGCTCGAGGTGGCGCGCAGGTACGGGTCGTTCCCGGTGATCCTCGAGACCTACCGCGAGTGCCTCAACGACTGGTTCGACATGCCGGCGCTGCGCGACCTGCTCGCGCGCGTGGCATCGCGTGAGATCGCCGTGACCGAGGTGGACACCGACACGGCGTCGCCGTTCGCCGGATCGCTGCTGTTCGAGTACGTGGCGTCGTACATGTATGACGACGACACCCCGGCCGCCGAGCGGCGCGCGCAGGCGCTGGCGCTGGACCGCGACCTGCTGCACGAGCTGCTGGGGCAGGACGAGTTGCGGGACCTCATCGATCCCGCGGCGCTCGATGACCTGGAGGCGGAGCTGCAGGGGCTGGTGCCCGACCGACCCGCGCGCGGTGCGGACGGCGTGCACGACCTGCTGCGGCGCCTGGGCGATCTGGCGGAGCACGAGATCGCCGCGCGCATGGCCGAGCCGGGCGCGCTCGCGGAGGTCCTGGACCAACTGGAGCGCGAACGCCGGGCCGCGCGTGCCCGCGTAGCGGGCGAGGAACGGCTGATCGCCGCCGAGGACGCAGGCCGGTACCGCGACGGCCTGGGCGTGATGCCCCCCGCGGGCCTCCCGGGGGCCTTCCTGGAACCCGTGCCGCGTGCACTCGAGGGCCTGCTGGCGCGCCACGCCCGCACGCACGGGCCATTCCGGGCCGCGGATGCCGCGCACAGGCTCGGCGCCTCCCCGGGACTCGTGGAGCAGACCCTCGGCCTGATGGAGGCCGAGGGCGGTCTGGTGCGCGGACAGATGCGCCCGGGCGGATCGGGCGAGGAGTGGTGCGACCCCGAGGTGCTCCGGCGGCTCCGCCGCATGAGCGTGGCGCGCCTGCGCCGCGAGGTGGAGCCCACCGACCCCGAGGTGCTCGCGCGCTTCCTTCCGCGCTGGCAGCGGATCGACCACCCCGACTCCCCGCCCGGACCCGACGCGTTGCGCGACGCCATCTCGGGCCTGCAGGGCATCGCCCTGCCGGCCGCGCAGTGGGAGGACGAGGCCTTCCCCCGCAGGCTGGGCAGCTACTCCCCGGCGTGGCTGGACCAGCTCGCGGCCGCGGGCGAGATCGCCTGGGTGGGCGCGGGATCACTCGGCTCCGGTGGCGGCGGCCGCGTGGCCATCTACCTGCGCGAGGACGCCGGGGTGTTCGGGCCGCCCACTGCGGATGCCGCCCCCGAGGGGGAGGCCGCCGAGCGCATGCGCCAGGCACTCGGCACCGGTGCGCAGTTCCTCGATGACCTCATCGACATCTCCGGTGCCCCCCGGGACGAGGCCGTCGCCGCCCTGTGGCAACTGGTATGGGCCGGCGAGGCCACCAACGATCTGTGGTCGCCGCTGCGCTCGGGGCCCCGGGGCACGCAGCGGGCGGCGGCATCCCGGGCGCCGCGCGGGCGATCGTGGGGCCGTTCGGCGCGCATGCGGGGAGGCCGCGCAGCGCTCACGGGAGGACGATGGGCGCTCACGGCGCCGTTGTTCGAGCGCGCCCCGTCGGTGGCCGACCGCCGCCGCGCGCTGGCGGAGATACTCCTCGACCGCCACGGCATCGTCACGCGCGGCGGGGTGCTGGGCGAGGGGATCGCGGGCGGGTTCAGCGCGGTGTACCCCGAACTCGGCCAGATGGAGACCCTGGGCCTGTGCCGCCGCGGGTACTTCGTGGACGGCCTCGGCGGCGCGCAGTTCGCCCTGCCAGGCGCCATCGACCGGCTTCGCGACCTGCGGGTGGACCGCTTGGAGGACGAGGAACCGGATGTGCTCATCCTGGGTGCGGCCGATCCGGCGCAGCCCTACGGAGCGGCTCTGCCATGGCCACGCCGTGAGGGCGGGCGGTCGCCATCGCGCGTGTTCGGCGCGCAGGTGGTGCTGGCAGATGGCATTCCCGTGGCGCACGTGGAGCGCGGCGGGCGCACGATGACCACGCTGGTCGACCCGGGGCACCGGTTCCTCGAGCCAGGGCTGCGTGCGCTCGCGCTGTGGGCCCGGGCCGATCGGTCCCGTCGGCTGCGCATCGAGCGCATCGACGGCGGCCCCGCTGCGGATTCCCCGGTGGCACCGGCCATGGAGCGGGCGGGTTTCCACGCCGGCCTCCGGGGCATGGAGGCCGGCGACTGATGCCCGAGGGGCAGGTGAGCCACCGCAATGCGATCGTCCTCACCCGCGCCATCGCAGGCAGCCCGCTCACGCGCGTGCATGCTCCCGAGCCGCGCCTGGTGCCCCAGCGCATCGACGCGCGCCTCACGGGTGACGTGCTGGAGCGGATGGAGGCGCAGGGCAAGCATCACCTCTTCCGGTTCCGCAGCGGACGCGTGCTGCATTCGCACTTGCGCATGGGCGGCGTATGGCGGGCGTACCCCGCGGCAACCGAGCCCCCGGAGCGTGGCCTGTGGCTGGTGCTCGCCACGGACCACGGGGTGGTGGCCCAGTACCGCGGCCCGGTCATCCGGTTGCTCGAGCCCGGTGCGCCCCTGCCCGCGATCGACGCCCTGGGGCCCGACCTGCTGGGCGACGGCGTTGACCCCGCTGCCATCGGACGACTGCTCATGTCCATCGAGCCCACGCGGGAGGTGGGCGACGCCGTCATGGACCAGCGGGTGATGAGCGGAATCGGCAACGTCTACAAGAGCGAGACCCTGTTCCTCGCGGGCATCGACCCCTGGCGCCCCGTGGGGGGCCTCGACGGGGATGAGGCCGGGAGCATCGGCCGCATCGCCGCGGAGCTGCTGGCCACCGGCGTGCGCGACCGGGGGCGCATCCGCACCTGGCGGCCACCCCTCGGCGCAGCGCGTCCCGGCGAGCGCACCTGGGTGTACGGACGCCGGGGCCGCCCGTGCCGCCGCTGCGGCACCCCGGTACGCTCGCGCGGGCAGGGGACCTCCAACCGCACCACCTACTGGTGCCCGGCCTGCCAGCACTGAGCGTGGAACGCCACTACGACACCCAGCGCGTCGAGATGTTCACCGACGCCATTCTCGCCGTCGCCATCACGCTGATGGTGCTGCGGATCGACCCCCCGCAGCCCGAACCGGGGCAGACGATCGGGCAGGCATTCGCCAGCGACACGGTGCCGCTCATCATCTACTTCCTCATCACCTTCGCGGTGATCGTCATCTTCTGGCGCCACCACCACGACGTCTTCAAGAAGCTGCCGGAGAAGCTCACCACCCCCGAGCTCACAGCAAACATGGCGTTCGTGGCATGCGTATGCCTGATCCCATTCGGCCTGGAATTCTTCGCCGCCGAGGACCCCTCGTACCTGTCGGTGGGCGTGTACGCGGGGCTGATGTCGCTGGCCACGTTCTCGCTGGGCGCCATCGCGCGCCTGGCCTTCGGCCGCTGGAATCCAGTGGTGATCATCGGCGGCCTCGTGTTCCTCCTGGCCATCCCCCTCGCCCCCGTCCTCGGGGGCTGGTGCCTGATGATCTGGCTGCTGAACCGGCCGCTCAACCTGGCATGGCGGCGGCTTACCGCCCCCCGGGCAGGGGGCGCGACCTAGGCCCGCACGGCGGCCGCCACCTCCGACGCCGCCTGGTCCTCGTCGACCTGCGCCGCGGTCTCGCCGCCGATCAGGATGGTGAGCGCGGTCAGGTACAGGAACACCAGGAAGATCACCACGGCCCCCAGGCTGCCGTACACGCGGTTGTACGAGCCGATGTTGTCCACGTACAGCCGGAACAGGTTGGCCACGATGAACCAGCCGATCACGCCCACCAGCGCGCCCAGCAGTGCGCTGCGCATGGGGATGCGCTGCCCGTTGGGCGCGAAGTGGTACAGCAAGACCAGGTAGCCCCAGAAGATCAGGGCGCCGGTGAGGGACACCACCACCTGGATCACCACCTGGGTGGAGCGCGGCGCGCCTACGTACTCCACGACCCACTGCAGCACCCCGGGGCCGAACACGGCCAGGATGGTCGTGAGCACCACCACCAGTGCCGTGGCGACTGCCAGCGACAGCGCGCGGGCCTTGCCCTTCAGCCATGGGCGGTGGGGGCGCTCAAAGGCGTCGTCCAGGCCGTCCATCAGCGACCCGGCCACGTTGCCCGCCAGCCACACGCCGGTGATGAGACCCAGCACGAGGAACAGGATCGACTGCCCCGCGCTCGATGAGGCGGCCTGCAGCAGGCCGTCGAGGAAGTCGGCGAGCTGGTCGGGCACCGTGCCGCGGGTGTTGTCCACCAGCGTGGAGTACGACTGCGGGCTCGCCACCAGCCCGATCACGGAGATGAGCACGAACGCGAAGGGGATGGACGCCACGAACGACACGTAGGCGAACTGGCTGGCGCGGGCCATCTGGGAATGGCGCGCCACGCGTCCCGCCACGGCCGCGGTAAGGCGCCACAGGCTGCCCGCGACACGCATCAGGTGCCCCGCCCGGGGCTAGCGGCTCTGCGAGAGCAGCACTGCCAGGTCGGCATACGAGAGGCCGTTCGCCACCGGCGGGAGCCCCAGGTCGTGGTCGAGGGCGGCAGCCAGGTCGCGCGCGCGGGCCAGGACGGCGTCATGCACGGGCTGCCCCGGGGCGGCATCGGCGATGCGCTTGGCCTCGTTGCGCAGCTGGTTCAGGTCGGCGGCCGGCGAGTTGAAGACCGGTCGGTCGGTCGGCGTCCATGCCGGGGCCGCATCCTCGGCCGTCGTGGTCTCTGCGTTCTCGGTGCTCACGCGGACCACCTTAGCGCGTGGCCGCGGCTCAGCGGTCGTCTGCCGGTGAGGCCTCGGGGCGGGCCGACGCCAGGTCCATGAGGGCCTGCTGGCTGGAGAACGGGGTATCTCCCCCCGCCGGACGCACCCGCTCCCATGAGCGGTCGGGGTGCAGGCACCATGCCGTCGCGGTATCCGCGAGCATGATGTCCAGCACCCTCATCAGCTCATCGGCCAGCGCGGGATCATCCACGGGCGCCACCAGCTCCACGCGGTCATCGAGGTTGCGCGCCATGATGTCGGCCGAGCCCATGTACACCGCGCGCTCATCGCCGCTGGTGAACGCGAATA
>JAUROO010000042.1 GCA_030829765.1 Miltoncostaeales bacterium
CCCGCCGCCGCCATGTTCCGGCGCTCCCATGCCTTCACATCGCCCAGGTCCAGCGGGATGTCCGGCTCATCCCCGAACCGCCGCACCGCGATGGCGGATGGCAGGCGTGCCACGTGGGGGTCCAGCAGCGGCTCATCGGCAGGCACCACTGCCACGCCCCCGTCGGGGAGTGCGGCGAGGATCTCCGCCTTTGCCGCGGCGATTGCCTCCACGGTGCCCAGCAGTTCCAGGTGCACCGGGCCCACCGAGGTGATGACCGCCACATCCGGAGGGGCCAGCGTGGCGAGCTCGGCGATCTGCCCGGTTCCCCGCATGCCCATCTCGATCACCGCCACCTGGGTGTCATCCGGAAGCCCAAGGATGCTGAGCGGCACGCCCACCTCGGTGTTCCGGTTGCCCGGCGTCCCCTCAGCCCGGGCCCCCGCGGCGCGAAGCACGGCCACCACCGAATCCTTCGTGGAGGTCTTGCCATACGAGCCCGTGACGCCCACCACCCGGGCGCCGAGGCCCTGCAGCACGCCACGGCCGATCAGCCCCAGTGCCTGCACTGGCTCATGATGGGCCAGGATGGCCGCGCCCGAGTCGCGGAGCTCATCGCCGATCTCGCCCCAGGCCTCCTCCGACACCAGCACCGCGGCTGCCCCGGCGGCGACGGCCTCCGGCGCGTGCAGCCCACCGTCCACGTTCTCGCCCGGTACGCCCACGAACAACTGGCCGGCCTGCACGTCGCGGCTGTCGGCCGTCGCGCCCTCGCACACCACGTCGTCCGGGCCCGCCACCTGCGACGCGCTGGCCCACAGCACCATGTCGGTGGCCGAGAACCTCATGCCGCGCGCGCCTGCCCCAGCACCTCATGCGCCACGTCGCGGTCGTCGAACGGCGTCACCACGCCGTTTACCTCCTGGCCGGACTCGTGCCCCTTGCCGGCGATCAGCACCACGTCCCCGGGCCGGGCCATGGCGATGGCCTCCGTGATCGCCCTGCGGCGATCGGCCTGCACGTGCAACTCGGCGGGGCCACGGGTGGCGCCAGCGACGATGTCGCCGAGGATGGCGTCGGGGTCCTCGCTGCGCGGGTTATCGGACGTGACGATGCAGACGTCCGCCAGCAAGCGGCCGATGGCACCCATCTGCGGCCTCTTGCCCGTGTCGCGGTCACCCCCGCACCCGAACAGCACGATTAGCCTGCCGCCTGCCGCAAGGTCACGGGTGGCGCGCAGCACGTTCTCGAGGGAGTCGGGGGTGTGGGCGTAGTCCACGAGCACCTGGAAGGGCTGGCCGGCCTCGATGGGTTCCAGGCGCCCGGGCACGCCTGCGACCGCGGCGATGCCGTGGGCCACCGCGCGCGGGTCCAGCCCCATGGCCTCGCCCAGCGCCACGACCCCGAGCACGTTCGACACGTTGAAGCGTCCGCGCAGGGAACTCGACACCTCCACGGGGCCACGCGGCGTGCGCACCGTGGCCGTGAATCCGTGGGCACCCATCTCGAGCGCCTCGGGCGCAACATCCGCATCCGGCGCGTCGATGCCATACCGCACCACGTGCTCCAGCGACCCCGCGAGTTCGCGTCCGCGCGGATCGTCCACATTGACCGCGGACGGCGGATCGGCCCCATGGCCCTCGGGTCGGGCGAACAGCAGGCGCTTGGCCGCGAAGTAGGCGTCCTCATCCCCGTGGTAGTCCAGGTGATCGCGGGTGAGGTTGGTGAACAGCGCGCCCGCGAACGCGAGGCCGGCCACCCGGCCCTGGTGCAGGGCATGGGATGACACCTCCATGGCACACGCGGTGTCACCTGCCGCGCGCATGGCCGCGAGCAGCCCCTGGATCTCCACGCTCTCGGGCGTGGTGTGGGTGGGCACCGACGACTGCCCGCCCACGCGCACCTCCACGGTGCCGATGAGCCCACATGGCATTCCCGCGGCCTGCAGCACCGACTGCGCCAGGTAGGCGCAGGTGGTCTTGCCGTTGGTGCCGGTGATGCCCACCACGGTCATCGCCGACGACGGATCGCCGGCCAGCCGTGCCGCCATGATGGCCATCGCCGCGCGCGGGTCGTGGGCAACCACCTGCGGCACGGGAAGGTCGAGCGGGCGCTGCACCAGGAGGGCCGCGGCGCCCCGCGCGACGGCGTCGGGCGCGAAGTCGTGGCCATCGGCCCGGCTGCCCGGCAGGCACGCGAACAGGTCGCCCGCCGACACCTCATCCGACCGGTACCGGATGGCCGCGATGTCGGGGGTTTCGGGGGTGTCCTCCGCCTCGGCGACGAGCTGCGTTCCGGGCACGCCGCCGGTCAGGTCCGTGAGCCTCATCCGGGTGGCCACGATACCAGTGCCCCCGGCCGCGACCCTACGGGGTGATTCGCAGTTGCCGCAGGGCGAATTCGGTGATCTGCTCGAAGGCGGGCGCGGCGACGTCGCCTCCGTAGAAGGCCCCGGCCTTGGGCTCGTCCACCATCACGGCGACCACGATGCCGGGTTTGGTGGCGGGAGCGTATCCCACGAACGACGCGATGTAGTTCTCGGTGTACTGACCGGTGTTGGGGTCGATCTTGTTGGCCGTACCCGTCTTGCCGCCCACGGTGTAGCCCTCGATCTTGGCCTCCTTGCCCGTGCCGTCGTCGCTCACCACCTTCTGCAGCATGATGTTCATCTGCTCGGCAGTGCGGGGCGTGAGGATCTGCTGGCCGCGCGGGTGCGGAAGCAGGCGGTCACCCACTTTCTTGACCACGTGCGGCGGCACCATGCGCCCGCCGTTCGCGATGGCGCCGTAGGCCTCGGCGATCTGCGCCAGGGTCACCGACACGCCCTGGCCGATGGGGATGTTGAGGATCGACACGCCGGACCAGTCCTCGAAGGCCGGGAGGGACCCCGACACCTCACCCGGGTAGTCGAACCCGGTCTTGGCACCGAACCCGAACTTCTGGATCCATTCATACGTCTTGCGCTGGCCGAGCTTCTGCGAGATCAGCACGGTGCCGACGTTGCTGGAGTTCTGCAGGATCTCCTGCACGCTCCACGACACGGCGGGGCGGTAGTGCGCCTCCTTCAGCGTGCGGTCGTAGAGGGTGAGCGTCTCGGGAACGTTGACGACGGTGGTGCGATCCACCACGCCGTCCTCGATCGCGCCGGCGATGGCCACCACCTTGAAGGTGGACCCCGGCTCGTAGGCATCGGTGATCGAGCGCACGCGCTCGGTCTCGGGCTTGAACGTGTCGCGATCGTTGGGATCGAAGCCCGGCACGGTGGCCATGGCCAGTACCTCGCCGGTGTCCGGCCGCATCACGATGGCCGACGCCGCGGTGGCGTCGTGGGTGCTGAGGGTCTCCGACAGGACCGCCTCGGTCTTCTGCTGGATGGCGCTGTTCAGCGTGAGGGTGATGGGCGTGCCGGGCGTGGGCGCGCGATCCTTGATGATCCTGAGCGACTTGCCGTCCGGGTCGCGGGCCTCCTCGCGCATGCCCTCGGTGCCCTTGAGCTCCGACTCCATGGTCTTCTCGAGGCCGGTGAGCCCCACTCCCCAGTCGTCGGTCATCCCCACCAGCTGCGCGGCCACCGGGCCCAGCGGGTACAGGCGCTTCTGGGTGTCCTGGAGGGTGATGCCGGGCAGGTCCAGCTCGCGCAGGTAGCGCTCCCTCTGCTGGTCCACCCCGGTGTTGAGCATGGCGTAGCCGCCCTTGCCGGAGATGCGCTTCTCCACCTCGTCCACGGGCAGTCCCACCGCCGTGGCGATCTTCTCGGCCGTGCCCCGCGGATCCTCGATCAGGTACGGCGTGGCCGTCACGGCCACCGCGTGCTTGTCCACGGCCAGCTCGCGGCCGTCGGCCGACAGCACGGGCCCGCGCGGGGCCGGCAGGCGGATGGTGCTCTCGTGCTGGTCCTGCGCCTTCTTCGACAGGTCGCCGGCCTCGACGGTGGCCAGCCACCCCGCCCGCAGCGCCATGATGCCAAGGGCGGCCACCGTGGCCATCGCAATCAGACGGATGCGCCGCCCGGCACGCCGCTCGGCATCACCCCTCCGCTGGCCGCCGCGCGGGCGGTCAGCGCGTGCGCGGCGCCTGTCCCGACCCAATGCGGGCCTCCTTCGGCACGCTCACGTACGTCAGCCCGCTGCCCGGCGCCTGCACCATGCCCAGCCGCTGCACGGCCTGCTCCACCACCTGCCCATCCTTCTGCGCCAGCACGGCGCGCAGGCGCAGGATGTCGGACTGCGCCTGGTTGTACATGTCCACGGTGCGCCCGGTCTGGGTGGTGAGGTTCAGTCGCTGCACGTTCACGAACACCACGCCCCCCAGCAGCAGGGCGATGAGCGGGATGAGCACCCAGGCCAGGCGGATGCCATCCAGGTGCAGGCGCTCCAGCAGGTTGGGCCGGCGCGAATGCACCACCCGCGGGCGGGTGCGCCGCACCGGCTGGCCCGCACCCGGGCGCCGCGGGTCGCCCGGGGCGCTGCCGGGCCGGTGCGCCGGGGCCGGGACGGCCCGTGCTGCTCCCGTGCGGGTACTCATGCGTCCGCCTTGCGAATAACCCGGAGGCGCGCTGAGTGCGCCCGCGGATTGGCGGCGATCTCGGCGGTCACGGCCTTCACGGCCTTGGGCGTGAGCATGCGGCCCTCGGGCGACTGCCCGCACCCGCACACGGGCAGGTCGGGCGGGCAGATGCAGCCGCGGGTGCGGTCGCGCATGAAGCGCTTGACCATGCGGTCCTCAAGCGACTGGAACGCGATCACCGCAAGGCGCCCGCCGGGGCGCAGCAGGCCGAAGGCCTCGGGCAGCGCGCGCTCGAGGATGCCCAGTTCGTCGTTCACCTGAATGCGCAGGGCCTGGAAAACGCGCTTTGCCGGATGCCCTCCGGCGAACAGGGCCGGCGTGGGCACGGCGCCGCGGATGATCTCCACCAGGTCCCCGGTGGTCGCGATGGGCTCGTCGGCGCGGCGGCGGGCGATGGCCCGCGCGATCTGGCGTGCATGGCGCTCATCGCCGAACTCGCGGAACCACCGCACAAGATCCGCCTCGTCGGCGCTGTTCACCAGATCCGCGGCACTCACCGGCAGCGCCGGGTCCATACGCATGTCCAGCGGCGCCTGACGCGAGTACGAGAACCCGCGCTCGGCGGTGTCCACCTGCATGGACGACAGCCCCAGGTCCATCAGCACCACGTCTGCCCCGACGCCCTCTGCGGCCAGATCCGCCAGTCCGGTGGCGAAATCCGCCTTCTCGAGGCGCGCCGGGCAGGGCATGGATGGCCGCAGGGCATCGAAGTGCCGTGCGGCCTCGGGGTCACGATCGATCCCGATCAGCTCACCGGTCGGCCCCAGGCGGGCGGCCAGCGCCGCCGCGTGCCCTCCGGCGCCGAATGTGCAGTCCACCACGACCTCGCCGGGCTCCGGCGCGGTGAGCGCCAGCACCTGGTCCAGCAGCACCGGCACGTGGGGGGCGCCGCCCGCGGCCGTGGGAACGGCCTCGATGCGCGACGCCGCGGCCGTCATCCCCGGCCCCCGTCCATGCGTTGCGCAAGGCGCGCAGCGCGCTGTGCCACCCCATCCTTCCGCAGGCGGTCGAAGCGCTCCTGCAGTCGGTCGGGGTTCCACAGCTCGAGGTACGACCCCGCGCCCACAACCTTCACCTTGCCGTCCAGGCCGGCATGCTCGCGCAACTCGGCCGGCACCAGCAGTCGGCCCTGCTTGTCCAGGCCCTCCTGCTCAAAGGCCCCCGCCAGCAGGAAGCGGCTGATCTCGCGCTGGTCGTCGTCCAGCACGCTCATGCGCCCGAAGGTCCCCTCGATGAAGCCCGGCCACTCGAAGCGCGGAACCACCACGAGGCAGTCGTCAAGCCACCAGGCCGTGACGGTGCCATCTGCGAACGGCTCGCGAAGGCGGGCCGGAATCGCCACCCGCGACCGGTCATCGAGGCTGCACTCATACGTGCCACTGAGCAGACGGGGTGCCACACGCGGCAACCTACCCCCGCCTTCCCCACAATGCAACCCAAATACCCCAACTTGTTCTCATGTCACCCCACGAGCCCACCCAGGCGCACCTCGCAACGGGGCGTTCACCCGCGGACGCCACGCTGCAACGCAGAGTGCGGTGAGAACACATGTTCCGTCCGAGAGGGGTCGTACATTTGTTCGCATGAACACGCGAAACCATCTCACCCTCGTCCCCGCCATCGACGACGGGGCACCCGCCCAGGACCTGCGCGCCATGCCGCGCAGGAGCACCACCGCACGTCGCCCTCCGGGCGGCAGGGCCGCAGGTCTGGCGGCACTGGCCGCGGGCCTCACCCTGGGGCTGGCGCTGGGCGCCGTGGCAACCCTCGTCACCCACCCGGGCACGTTCGGCACCCTTCTGCTGCCGGTGGCCGGCGCGGCCGGGCTCACGCTGGCAGCCGCATTCCGCAGCCGCCGGGTAGCGCAGCGCCGCCGGCGCGCCGCGCGCGTGCGGCTCGAGCGCGAGCACATGCGCCAGCGGGCCCTCCTGCCCAAACCCGTCCTGCTCCACTCCCGCACCAGTTTCCGTCCCGTTCTGGTGCCGGACGAGTCCGTCGCGACGCCCATCCGGCGCGCGGCGTAGGCCGTCGGGCGCCCGGGAGCGCTGCTCCCGCCCCGGGCGCCCGACGGCATGTGTCACCACCGGATCGGGGGGTGCCACGGAAGCGCCGCGCGCGCTATGTTCGCCGGGTGAGCGACGCCCCGCGGCTGGCCATCTTCGGCGACATCCACGCCAACCTGCCGGCACTGGATGCGGTACTCGAGTCCATCGCCGCCGCGGGCATCACGGACGGCATCATCACCGGCGATATCGTGCTCCGTGGCCTGCAGCCCGAGAAGTGCGTGACACGGGTGCGGAAGACGGGCTGGCCGTGCGTGGAGGGCAACACCGACCGGCGGGTCGTCGGCAAGAAGGTGAAGCCCAAGACGAACCCGCGCGATATGCGCCCCGGCACCCGCACGTGGACCAAGACCATGCTCAGCCAGAAGTCACTCGACTGGCTGGATGGGCTGCCAGCAGTGGTGGAGGCGAACCTGGGGCCCCACCGGGTCGTCGCAGTGCACGGCGACCAGACCGTTCCCCCCGGAATGGTGGATCACGGAGCGGACGACCACCAGATCATCGCGACGATGGACGCTCTGGGCGCGGATGTGCTGATCACCGCCCACACACACTCGCCCATGCTGCGGTGGGTGGACGGGCGACTCGTGGTGAACCCGGGCAGCGTGGGCGAGGGCACCGCCGAAGACCAACGCCCCTCATGGGCATGGCTGGAGGCCGGGGACAACGGAATCCACGCGGCCATCGAGCATGTGGACGCCGCGCTTGCACCACCGCGCGACGCCGCCCACCGCAAGGGCGAGTAGGGCGGTCGCGCCCGGCAGGGCGCGCGGGGGCCTCAGCCCGGCACGGACCGGGCCAGCGCCACCAGCTGCCCGCCGCGGCCCGTCAGCCGCGCAGCGGCGGCAACGGGAACCATCGCTGCGGCAAGCGCACGCCCGGCCAGCGCGCGGCGCGGGTTCACCTGCGGGTCGAGCCCGGGCGCCATGGAGAATGCCAGCCCGGACGGGTAGCCCCACCCACCGCGCGTGCCAAGGTCCTCCACTGCAAGGCCGGCGGCGCCCAGCACGATGCGCAGCGACTCGCCATCCAGG
>JAUROO010000043.1 GCA_030829765.1 Miltoncostaeales bacterium
ACCGGCATCGGCGGCGGCGGTGGCGGCGGCGGCGGGGCGTTCGGGAGCCCGCTGAACCGGCGCAGCTCGGTGATGGCGGAGGACGAGGAAGAGGTCGCCATCCGGCTGTCGCACTCCCGCGGCCGCCGCAACGCCGTGCTGCCGTCGGTGATCGATACCCCCATGACGCGCGCGATGCTCAGCCCCGAGCAGGTGGACTTCGTCGCGTCGCAGACCGGTTTCGGGCGCCTGGCCACGGCCGATGATGTCGCCGCGCAGGTGGCGTCGCTGGCCACGGCCGCGAATACGGGCACAACCGGCCAGTCCATCGCGGTCGATTTGGGATTCACTCACGCACGTGTCCTATGAACTGCTGATCACCTCGAGCCGGGGCGACTACCCGGTTTGCATCGCCCCCGGCGCATTCCGGGCCATGCTCGACGAGCGGCCCGGCCAGCCGGTGATCGCCGATGCCTTCTTCGCCGACGCCCTGGCCGCCGTGGGCGACCGGCTGATCGTGGTGGAGGCCGTGGAGGGCAACAAGACCATGGGCGGGGGCGAGCGCATCATCGAGGCCCTGCGCGACATGGGTATCGGCCGCGGCGACCACGTGGTGGCGGTGGGCGGCGGCATCGTGCAGGACGTCTCCACGCTTGCCACCTCGCTGTACATGCGGGGCATCCCGTGGACGTATGTGCCCACCACCCTCCTGGGCATGACCGATTCCTGCATCGGCGGCAAGAGCTCCATCAACGTGGGGCCGTACAAGAACCTGGCCGGCAATTTCCACCCGCCCACCGACATCGTGGTGGACCCGGAGTTCACGCGCACCCTTTCGGCCGAGGACCTCGTGGGTGGCATGTGCGAGGCCATGAAGATCTCGTTCTGCCGCGGGCCCGCAGCCTTCGACCGCTACCTCGAACTGCAGCAGCCGGCACGCGCGGGCGACGTGGATGCCCAGGCCGCGCTGCTGGCCCACGTGCTCGGCTGCAAGAAGTGGTTCATCGAGGTGGATGAGTTCGACAAGAAGGAACGCCGGCAGCTGAACTTCGGCCATACGTTCGCGCACGCGCTGGAGGCCGCCACGTCGTTCCGCGTGAGCCACGGCGCAGCGGTGGGAATCGGCGTGGTAGCCGCCGATCACCTGGCCGTGGCCTGCGATCTGCCGGGCGCTCCGGGCCTGAGGGCGCACGCCCTGGACCTGCTGGCGGGAGTGCCCGACCTGGCACCGCGCCTGGCCGAGGTGGACGACGCCGCGTTCGCGAAGGCCTTCCTGCTGGACAAGAAGCACGGGCCGGACGGCCTGCACGTCATCGTGCCGGCGGCGGGCGGGGCCACCGAGGAGCGGGTGCTGCCCGCGGGGGACGAGACCATGGCCATGGTGCGCAATGCACTGGGCGAAGCGATGAGCGAGGTGAGCGGGTGACGCGCAAGTACGCCGAGGTGATGGTGGGGTGGCTGAAGGACATGGGCTACACCCACTGCTTCTCCGTGGCGGGCGGCAACGCCATGCACCTTCTGGACGCCGTGCGGTCGCAGATGACCTGCGTGCCGTTCGTGCACGAGGTCGCAGCCGGCATCGCGGCCGAGTACTTCAACGAGGCCGGCGACGAGGGCAAGGCGTTCGTGGTGGTCACGGCCGGTCCGGGCCTCACCAATATCGTCACGGCGCTCGGCGGCGCCTACCTCGAGAGCCGCGAGCTGCTGGTGCTGGGTGGCCAGGTGAAGGCCGAGGACCTGGCCGATCCGGGCATGCGCCAGCGCGGCATCCAGGAGATCGACGGCCTGGCCATTGCCGCGCCGGTGTGCGTCACCGCAAAGCAGATAGATGCGCCAATCCATCGCGCGCACTTCGAGGAGTTGGTGAGCAGCGGCTGGCGCGGCCGTCCGGGCCCGGTGTTCCTGGAGGTGTGCCTGGACGCGCAGGGGGCGCCCGTGGAGCCCGCGGATCTGGAGGGAGATGGCGGTGTGCCTGTGACGCCTGCGCGCGACCTGCTCGATCCGGTGGATGCCGCGGAGGCCGCCGGACAGATCGAGCAAGAGCTGGCAGGCGCGGAGCGGCCCGTGGTCCTGCTGGGCGGCGGGGTGTCGCGCGATGCCGCGCGCCAGTGGCTTCCGGCGCTGCGCGAGCGGGGCATCCCCATTATGACCTCATGGAACGCCATGGATCGCACGGGCGTGGATGACCCCATGTACTTCGGGCGCCCCAACACCTGGGGGCAGCGCTCGGCCAACATCCTCATTGCGCAGGCCGATGTGGTGGTGGCGCTGGGCAGCCGCCTGGGCCTGCAGCAGACCGGCTTCAACTGGCAGGAGTTCGCGCCGTCGGGCCGGGTGGTGCAGGTGGAGATCGACCCGCTGGAGTTGGAGAAGGGGCACCCCCACGTGGACGTGGCCCTGCGCGCCGACGCCAACGCGGTGCTGCAGGCGCTGGCCGCTGGTCCGGCAGTGGATGCCGCCGCCTGGGTGGACTACTGCCGCACGGCGCGCGAGGCCATTCCGCTGGATGACCCCGGCAACGAGAACGCGCCCGGCTTCCTGCCGCCGTTCACGTTCGTGCAGCAGCTTGGCGACATGTGCACCGGCGACGACGTGGTAATCCCGTGCTCCAGTGGCGGTGCCTTCACGGTGATGATGCAGGCGTTCCCTCAGAAGACCGGGCAGGTGGTGGTCACCGACAAGGCCCTGGCCTCGATGGGCTACGGGCTGTCGGGTGCCATCGGGGCGGCGCTCGCCAACCCGGGGCGTCGCAACCTCCTCGTGGAGGGCGATGGCGGCTTCTCCCAGAACCTCCAGGAGCTGGCGACGGTCGCGGTGAATGACCTCCCCCTCAAGGTGTTCCTCTTCGCCAACGACGGCTACGCGTCCATCCGCATGACCCAGCGCAACTACTTCGGGGGCGCATACCTGGGATGCGATAGCAGCACGGGGCTTGGCCACCCCGAGTGGGAGGGGCTGTTCCGGGCCTTCGGGATACCTGTCCTCTCCATCGGTGAGGACTGGCAGGAGAGCGCGGAATTCGTCGAACTATGGAATAGTCCCGGACCGGCCGCGTTCATCGTGCCCATCGATCCGGAGCAGACGTACTTCCCGAAGATCAGCAGCCGGGTGCGTGCGGATGGCGGCATGGAGTCCAATCCGCTGCACTTGATGAGCCCCGACCTGCCGGATGATGTCGCGGCGAAGGTTTTCACGTACTTGAGGGAGGCGGACGCCTCCGGAGGAGAGCAGGCTTGAACAGGACCGAGCGCGAGATGACCGACATCCTCAAGAGGGGTCGGGACAACTACGGCTACGTCGGGGTGAAGGCCGAGTTCGAGGCCGAGGGCACCCGCGTTGATGAACTCCTGCGCCTCGTGGAGATCGCCCACCGCGCCGACATGAAGCTCGCCGTCAAGATCGGTGGCTGTGAGGCCGTGCGCGACCTGCTCGAGTCGAAGCAGGTGGGCGTCGACTACATCATCGCCCCCATGGTGGAGACCGAGTACGCGCTGTCCAAGTACGTGCTGGCCAAGGACAAGTCGTACAACGCCGATGAGGCCGAGGACACCGAGTTCCTCTTCAACATGGAGACCATCACGGGGTTCGAGAACCGCGAGGCCATCGCCACCGAGTCCGCCGCGGGCGGCGTGGCGGGCATCGTGTTCGGCCGCGTGGACTTCGTGGGCTCGCTGGGCCTCGATCGCGATGCCATCAACGATGCCGAGGTCACGGCGTACGTCACCACCACGGCCGAGCTGTGCAAGCAGAAGAACCTGGACATCGTGGTGGGCGGCGGCGTGTCGGCCGACTCGCTGGACTGCCTGAAGGAGATCCGCCAGGTGCACCTGACGCGCTTCGAGACGCGCAAGGTGCTGTTCGGCGCGGACGCCCTGGACCAGGCGGATGTCGCCGACGGCCTGCTGAACGCCGTGCACTTCGAGCTGCTGTGGCTGCAGAACAAGCGTGAGTACTACGGCGCCATCCACCGCGAGGACCAGAAGCGCATCGAGATGCTCGAGGCGCGCTGGGGCGTGCTCAAGGGGGGCAAGTAGGCCTCGATGAGTCACTCCGTGGCTCCGGGCTGACGTTCGCCGTCACCGGGGCCACGGGCTGGCTGGGCCGCGCGGCCTGCGAGGTCATCGCGCGCGCCCTCGGCCCCGATGGGGCCGACCGGCTGGTGGCCTTCGCCTCGCGCGAGCGCATGGAGGCGCTGGATTCCGGGCAGGCGCTCCACGTGCGGGCGCTGCGCGACCTGCCGGACTGCCGCGCGGATGTGCTGCTGCACTTCGCCTACGTCACACGCGAGTTCGCGGCCGACCGGGGCGTGGAGCAGTACGTGCTGGCCAACCTGGCCATCACGGGCACGGTGCTCGACTTCATCCGCGCGCGCCGCCCGGGCTTCGTGGGCTACGCATCCTCAGGCGCCGCCGCCGCGGCGCTGGCCCGGGGCGGCCTGGACATCGCCGCCGATCCCTACGGCGCCCTGAAGGTGATGGACGAGCTCGCGCTCCGGCGCGCCACTGCCGACGCCGGTGGCAGGTCGCTGGTGGTCCGTGTGTTCAACGTGTCGGGACCGTGGCTCACCAAGCCCGGCGCCTTCGCGCTCAGCGACATCATCGGGCAGGTGCACACCGGCGGGCCCGTGCGCATCCGCGCCGCGCACCCGGTGGTGCGCTCATACGTGGACGTGGAGGATCTGGTGTCGGTGATGATCGCCGCGGCGCTCGAGCGCAGCGGGGCGCCTGACGTGCAGGTGGACACCGCGGGCGGGGTGGAGGTGGAGGTAGGGGACCTGGCCGATGCCATCCGCCGGGTGCTGGAGCGCCCGGAGGTGGCGGTGGAGCGTCAGTTCGATCCCGCCGCCCAACCCGACCGCTACGTGGGCATGGCGGGGCAGTTCGCATCGCTGGCGGGCGACCTCGGGATTCCGCTGCGCGACCTGGATGAGCAGATCGCCCGCACCGCGCAGGGCATGGGCGTGTCCGTGGCGAATCACACCTGAGCAGTCGCGCCACCACACCCGAGGTTCACCGCATGGGCAAGAAGCTCATCTCCGTCGTCATCCCGGCGTACAACGAGCAGGACAACATCGACGAACTGGGCCGCAGGTTGGGCCAGGTGTTCGACGAGGAGTCCGGGTACGACTGGGAGGCCATCATCGTCGAGAACGGGTCGGTGGATGACACGTTCGCGAAGGCCATGGCGCTGAACGCGCGCGACCCGCGCTTCAAGGTGCTGCAGCTCAGCCGCAACTTCCGCATGGATGGCGGCCTCACCGCGGGCCTCAACTACGCCACGGGTGATGCCGCGGTGGTGATGGCCGGTGACCTGCAGGACGAGCCCGAGGTCATCCCCTCATTCCTGCGCAAGTGGGAGGACGGCTACGAGATCGTCTACCAGGTGGTGACCGAGCGCCAGGGCACGGGGCCCATCCGGCGCATGAACTCGCAGCTGTTCTACTTCGTGGCCAACAAGCTCACGGGCGGGCGCATCCCGCGCAACGTCAGCGACTTCCGCCTGGTCGATCGCCGCGCCTATGAGACCGTCAACACCATGCAGGAGCGCAACCGTTTCGTGCGTGGCCTGTTCGCGTGGGTGGGCTTCCGGAACACCGGTGTGGAGGCCCCGCGCGCGCCGCGCGAGGCCGGGGTGTCGGGCGCCCACACGCTGAAGGTGCTCGACCTGGCGATGAAGGGAATCTTCGCGCACTCGTACGTGCCGCTGAAGTTCATCTTCGCCTTCGGCCTGATCATGTCGGCGCTGTCGTTCCTGGCCCTCGTCGCCATGATCATCGTGTTCGTGGCGTTCGGCGTGCCGTTCGCCGGCTTCGGCACCATCATCTCGGTGATCGTGCTCATGTTCGGCATCCTCTTCACCATGCTGGGATTGGTGGCCGAATACGTGGGATTGATCTACGAAGAGGTGAAGCAGCGCCCGAACTTCGTGGTGCGCGAGGGCCACGGGTTCGATGGTGACCGCACCGCCGACTGACCCGCGCCGCCCCTAGGCGGCGAGTTCGTGCACCACATCGACCACGTAGTCGATGTGGGCATCGGTGAGGCCGGGGAACACGCCCAGCCAGAACGCGTTCTCCATCACGAAGTCGGCGTTGTCCAGGCTGCCCACCACGCGGTGGGCGGTGTCGGCATACGCGGGCTGGCGCAGCAGGTTGCCGGCGAACACCAGGCGCGTGCCAATGCCGCGCTCGTTCAGCGCGCGCACCATGGCGTTGCGGTCCAGCCCGCCCTCACGCGTGACCGCCACGGGGAACCCGAACCAGCTGGGCTCGCTGTTGGGCGTGGCCTCGGGCAGCAGAAGGCGGTCCTGCAGGTCGGACAGCCCCTCGTACAGGTGGTTGAAGTTGCGCGTGCGGGCCTCGATGAACCCGTCCAGCTTCTTCAGCTGGGCCACGCCCACCGCCGCCTGCATGTCGGTCACCTTCAGGTTGTACCCGATGTGCGAGTACACGTACTTGTGGTCGTAGCCCTGCGGCAGCGTGCCGAACTGCTGGTCGAACCGCTTGCCGCAGGTGTTGTCCTTGCCGGGCTCGCACCAGCAATCGCGGCCCCAGTCGCGGAAGCTCTCGGCCAGCACCTTGATGGCGCCCTGGTTGCACAGCACCGCGCCGCCCTCGCCCATGGTGATGTGGTGGGCGGGGTAGAAGCTGGTGGTGGCGAGATCCCCGAAGGTCCCCACCGGCTTGCCGTCGTAGCGGGCGCCCACGGCGTCGCAGCAGTCCTCGATCAGCCACAGGCCGTGCTCGCGGCAGAACGCGCTCACGGCGGCCAGGTCGAAGGGGTTGCCCAGGGTGTGGGCCACCATCACGGCCTTGGTCTTCGGCGAGAGGGCCTCTTCCAGACGGCTCACGTCGATGTTGTACGTGGGCACATCGACATCCACGAACACCGGCACTGCGCCGTACTGGATGGCGGGGTTCACCGTGGTGGGGAATCCCGTGGCGGTGGTGATCACCTCATCGCCGGGCAGGATCTGCCGGTCGCCCAGCTTGGGCGAGGTGAGCGCAGAGAACGCCACCAGGTTGGCGGATGAGCCGGAGTTCACCAGCAGGCAGTGGCGCAGCCCCATGCGCTTTGCGAACGCCCGCTCGAACTCGTGCGCGAACCGGCCCGTGGTGAGCCAGAAGTCCAGCGAGCTGTCCACCAGCGTCGCCACGTCGTCGCCGTCGTACGCGCGACCCGACACCGGAACCACCGGTGCCTCCGGGTTGAACGCCGGGGGCGGGAAGGCCTCCTCGGCGTACTCGAGCGTGAGGTCGAGGATCTCCGCACGCAGCTCGTCCGCGCGGCTCTTCTTGACAGTTTCTTCGGTAGCCACGGCGAGCAGCATACCCGCGCTTCGCCGACAGACCGCGTCAACCGGCGGCCGGACGCCTCCACGGGGGCTGGATGTCCGTGAACACCACGAAGCGCCCCACGGGGGTCTCGGTGAAGGTGCGCCCCGATGCCGTAAGCATCTGCCGGGCGCCATCGGCCCCCCCGGGAACCGTCGACACGATGGCCGGGTTGGCATCTGCATCCACCACGGCGCTGAGCGATGGGAAGTGGTCAATGCTGGTGGACGCCACGTATATGCGGTCGCGCCCGAAGAACTGCAGCGGGTTGGCCACCCAGTAGTCGGCATAGGCGGTGTCCGCACCCATTTCCTGCAGCACGTCCACCACCTGCGGAAGGTCCTCGGTGTGGATGAGCCCCCCGTCGGCCGCGGAGATCTCGCCGCCGCCTGCGTACACCACGCGCATGTTCGACACCAGCAGGGTGGCGCTCACCGCGAGGGTCACGATCGCCAGCACCAGGCGCGGCGTTCCGTGCAGCGTGAACACCGCGGCGGCGATGCCGATGGCCAGGAACGGGTACAGCGTGAACAGGTAGCGCGGCTCGCCCGCGAACCACGTGTAGGTGGATGCCGCGTAGATGAACGGCGTGATGATGAACGCCACCAGCACGATGTCGATGGGCTTCCGGCGGCCGGTGCGCAGCGTGGCCATGTCCCAGATTCCCCAGCGGCGCACCCAGATGGCCGCGCCCAGCGTGCCCAGGGCGATCAGCAGTACCAGCGCGGCGGGGATGAACCGTGCCACCCAGGGCTCGGGGCTTGGCACGCCGAGGAACCGCCCCAGCACCGGGCTGAACAGCAGGTCCATGCGCTCGGAGAACGTGGTGGGCGGTGGGGTTCCCGTGCCCGATGGCGGGTTGAGCCCGTTGGCAAGCCGGAAGCCGATGACCGGCAGCAGGCCCACGATCAGCCCGCCGATGCCCCAGGGCAGCAGGCGGCGCAGCGAGCCTCGCGCGCTGGCCAGTGCCCACAGCGCGGCGGGAATCAGCAGGTAGGCGGAGAGGTAGTTCTCCCAGATGGCCAGGCCGGTGAACAGGCCGAGCGCCGCCGCCATCCACGGCGCGCGCGCCGACTGGCGCCGCAGGCCCAGCGCCACCAGCACGGCAAGCAGGCCGAACAGCAGGGCGCCGTCGTAGCCGCCGTGGCTGCGGATGCCCTTGATCACCGAGTAGTACGGCCCCAGGCAGTACAGGCCGGTGGCGAGCGCCCCCGCCCACCGCGATCCGGTCATGCGGGTGCCCAGCACGTACACCAGCACGGCGATGGCGATGATGAAGCCCACCTGCACCAGCCGCAGGGTCAGCGGGGTGTCGGGCAGCACCGCGAACACCGCGGCCTGCAGGTACTGCTCCAGCGCCCCCTGATAGCTCTGGATGCCGAAGTAGGCGGGGAAGTCGCCATCCAGGATGCGCTGGGCCATGATGCCCGTGACGGCCTCGTCCGACTCCAGGCGGGCGATGTTGGTGGTGAGCATCACCAGTCGCGCGGCGGTGCCCAGAAGGATCGCCACGATCACGGCGATCAGCGGGCCGTCCAGGCGCCACAGGTCGCGCGGCGGCGTCGCCGGTGCCGCCTGCGTGGTCATCGCTGCCGCCGACCCCGCCCGCGGCCGCGCCCCAGTTGGCGCCGCAGGCGCGGCACATGCGTGGCGGCCTCCAGCACGATTCCCCGCGACATCTTCGAGGCCCCCTGGGTGCGATCGGTGAAGGTGATGGGCACCTCCACCACGCGGAAGCCCAGCAGCACCGCCCGGTAGGTCATCTCGATCTGGAACACGTATCCGGCGGACGACACCTGGTCCAGCGGGATGGCCTCGATCACCTCGCGGCGGAAGCACTTGAACCCGCCGGTCAGGTCGTTCACCGGCACACCCAGCACGGCCTTGGCATACAGCGAACCGCCGCGGCTGATGGTGCGCCGCAGCAGCCCCCAGTCCTCCACGCGGCCCCCGGGCACGTAGCGCGATCCCAGCACCAGGTCGGCGTCACGGGCCGCATACACCAGCAGGGGAACCGCCGCCGGGTCGTGCGAGAAGTCGCAGTCCATCTCCAGAACCAGGTCGGCGCCGTGCGCCAGCGCGTGGCGGAAGCCGTCGCGGTAGGCCGGGCCGATACCCGACTTGCGCGGGCGGTGCAGCACCTGCACGCGGTCGGATTCCCCCGCCAGGCGGTCGGCGATCTGCCCGGTGCCATCGGGCGAGGAGTCGTCGATCACCAGCACGTGGCCGTTGATCGCGGATTCCTCGAACACCGCCAGCAGGCGGCGCACGAGCGCCTCGAGGTTCTCGCGCTCGTTGTACGTGGGCACGCACACCCACGCGGCGGGCGCAGCCTGGGGATCAGTGCGGGTCACCTGCGGGCGAGTCTAACCGGCGGTGTCTCCGGGTACGGCGGCTCGTGATCCGTGGTACCGGGCGGTCAGCCACCATGCGGCGAGCGGGGTGCCGATGATCACGGGGATCAGGATGGACAGCTGCAGCAGCACCGAGAACGCCAGTGCATCCGCGCGACCGATACCCAGAACGGCCAGGGACACCACCGCCAGCCACTGGAAGGTGCCGATCTGGCCGGGGGACGACGGGATGGCGGCGCCCAGGCCCGCCACCCCGCAGAGGAACAGCGCGCCGCCCAGCGTCATGTCCAGCGACATCGCGGTCGCCACCACCCACGCGCCCAGGGTCCACGCGCCCCAGGCCGCGAAGCTCCACCCGGTGACGCGTGCCACCTGGGCCAGATGGTCCATCGTCGCCATGCCCCTCATGAGGGCGCCGGCCTGGCGCCTGAGCCAGCCGGCCTCGGCGGATTCATCCATCCACTGCCGGGCGCGCTCCGAGCGGTGTGCCGCCCACCAGGCGGCGATCAGCACGGCCAGGAGCCCGATGGCGATGATGCCCCCCGCCAGCGCCAGGGCCATCAGCCAGTCGGGGTGGCTCACGAAGGGCAGGCATACCAGCACGATGATCACCAGTGTGATCACGTCGAAGGCGCGGTCCACGCCGATCGACGCCAGGCTGCGCGCTACCGGCATGCGCGTGATGCGGCCGAACCACACCCCGCGCACGATGTCGCCGGGCCGTCCGGGCACCACGTTGCTCACCCCCAGCCCGAACCAGTTCAGCGCCACGTAGGTGCGCCGCGGCAGGTCGGCGCCATCGCCGATCAAGGCCCGCCAGCGGAGCGCCTGGAAGACGACGATGCAGAGGATGATCGGCACCGAGAGCAGAACGAGCCACGGGTTGGCCGAGGCCAGGGCATCCCATACCTCGTCGAACGACACCCCCCGGATCGCGAGCCACAGGAACAGCGCAGAGAGCGGCAGGCCCACCAGCAGGCCCAGCACGATGGTGCGCGCACTGATGGCCCCGCGCGGGATTGCCCCCTCGTCCACCGGCGCATCGCTCACGTGGTGAGCGCCTCCGCCAGCGCCAGGTACCGCTCGGCGCAGGTGCCCCAGCCGAACCGTTCGCGTGCGCGCTCCGCGGCCCGGGCTCCCAGCGCCGTGCGCCGGTCGGGGTCGGCCAGCAGGCGCTGCAGCACACCGGCCAGCGACGCCGGCGCGGCCGCCAGCGAGAACGTGGCCGCGGCGTCGCCCACCACCTCCACGTTGGGGGCGTGGTCGCTCACCACCAGCGGGGCGCCTGCGGCCATGGCCTCCACGATCACCGGATGCGTGCCCCCCACCTCGGTGGGTACGCACATCACACCGCAGTTGTTCACCAGTTCGGCGTAGCCATCGCCGAACACGTAGCCGGGCATCAG
>JAUROO010000004.1 GCA_030829765.1 Miltoncostaeales bacterium
CGGGCCGGAGATGCGGGCGCGGTAGGCCTCTGCCGCCGCAGGGGCGCATGTGCATGCGCGCGCCCGGTCGCCCGCGTGCCCGCAGGGGCACGGGTTGCCGGCGCACACCAGCATGGGCTCGGCGGGGAAGCAGGCGGATCCGCGCGCACGCGTGACCTGGATGACGCCCTCCTCGAGGGGCTGGCGTAGGGCATCCAGCGCCGCAGGGGGAAACGCGCAGACCTCGTCGAGGAACAGGACCCCGAGATGCGCCAGGGTGATCTCACCCGGCCGCGGCACCCTGCCTCCCCCCACCAGCCCGGCAGCGCTGGTGGTGTGGTGCGGCGCCCGGAAGGGCCGCTGCGTGACGAGCGGCTGCCCGGGCGCCAGAAGCCCGGCGACGGAGTGGACGCGGGTCACCGCGATGGCCTCATCCACGCGCATGCGCGGAAGGATCCCCGGCAGGCGACGCGCCAGCATGGTCTTGCCCGCCCCCGGGGGACCGATCATCAGGAGGGAGTGCGCGCCCGCGGCGGCGATCTCGAGGGCACGGCGGGCATCGGCCTGGCCGCGGACGTCGCGGAGATCGCCGTGGGCCGCCGGGGGGTCGGCCGCCAGGATGGCGCGGGCATCGACCGGGGCGCCCGCGGGCTGCGCCCGATCCTCCAGGACATCCACGGCGTGGCGCAGGGTGCGCGCGCCGATGACGCGGATGCCGGGAACCAGCGAGGCCTCGGAGGCGTTGGCGTCGGGCACGACCAGTTGCCGCCACCCGTGGCGGGCCGCGTGCTCGGCCAGCACCAGTGCGCCCTGTACCGGCCGGAGCGCGCCGTCGAGGGCCAGCTCACCCACCGCGCCCGTGCCGGCGAGGGCACCCGGGCGCATCTGCCCAGAGGCCGCGAGGATCGTGAGGGCCACGGGCAGGTCGTACTGGGGCCCGGCCTTGCGCAGGTCCGCCGGCGCCAGGTTGGCGACGATCCGCGCTGCGGGCAGCGCGTACGCCTGGTTCACGATGCCGGACCGCACGCGCTCGCGGGACTCCTGCACCGCGGCGTCGGGAAGGCCAACCACGAGGAATGCCGGGAGCCCGCCCCGGAGGTCGACCTCCACCTGGACGGTGGCGGTATCGAGCCCGACGAGGGCGGGGGTGACCATGCGCGCGACCATGCGGCGATGGTCGCGTACGGAGGTGCACGCATGGCGCGCGGCCCGCATCAGGGGCCGCGCGCCATGGTCACGTCATCAGGCGGCGGCCTCGTACCGCGCGGCCACGGCGTCCCAGTTGACGACGTTCCACCAGGCATCGAGGTACACGGGGCGCTTGTTCTGGTACTCGAGGTAGTAGGCGTGCTCCCAGACATCGATGCCGAGGATGGGCGCCTTGCCCTCGGACAGCGGCGTGTCCTGATTGGGCGTGGACATCACCTCGAGTGCGCCACCGGACACCACCAGCCAGGTCCAGCCCGACCCGAAGCGCTTGACGCCGGCGTCGTTCACAGTGGCGCGCAGGTCGTCGAGCGATCCGAACGTGGAGTCGATGGCCGCGCCCAGCGCACCGCCCGGCGCACCGCCGCCATCCGGGCCCATGATCTCCCAGAACAGCGAGTGGTTGTAGTGCCCCCCCGCGTTGTTGCGCACCGCCATCCGGATGTCCTCGGGGATCTGGTCGAGGCTGGTGAGCACATCCTCGACCGAGCTGTTCTCCCAGGCGGTGCCGGCGAGTGCGGCGTTGGCGTTGTCGACGTATGCCTTGTGGTGGCGATCGTGGTGGATCTCCATCGTGGTGGCGTCGATGTGCGGCTCAAGGGCATTGAACGCATAAGCGAGCGGCGGGAGCTCGAAGGGCATGTGGCCTCCTCGGAGTGGGTTCGTCACGGGTACACGCTAAGTGTGGCCGATGTCGCGGTGTGATTCACGGGGATCGGCACGATGCAACGATCATGCCGTCGCGAATGGACACTCCCACGGCGCACGATGGCATCCATGATCCGTCCGTGGCCGACGAGACACAGCATCCATCCCACCCCCCTCATGCACTGGGCGCAGCCGGCGAGGCCGCAGCGGCGCGGTGGCTCATCCGCCGCGGGTGGAGGGTTCTGGCCGTCCGGTGGCGGGGCGGCGGAGGCGAGATCGACATCGTGGCCGAGCGGCGTGGCGTGGTGGCCGCATGCGAGGTGAAGACCCGCACGTCGGCCGATCCTCATGCACCGCCCATCGCGCCCGCGCAACGGCGACGCCTGGCGCGCGCTGCACAGGCGTGGCTGGCACGCCATCCGCAATACGCCGACCACGCCGTGCGCCCGGACCTGATCGTGGTGGTTCCGCGGGGTCCCACGTGGAGCATCACGCGGGTGGAGGGGATCGGGCCGGACGACTACCGGAACAGGGTCGGGTGGTCCCCGTAGGCCGACGAGCGGAACGAGAGCCGGTGGATGGCGCTGGGCCCCAGATCCCGCACCGCCTGCGAATGGACGGCCGTGATGTACCCCACATGCCGCTCGAAGCCATAGCCGGGGTACGCGCCCGCCGCGGGCCCGCGCATAAGGCGGTCCCGCGTCTCCTTCGCCACGATCGATGCAGCGGCGATCGCAGCACTTGTGGCATCGCCCTTCACGACGGCCCGGTGCGGTGGTGCGTCCTCGCTCAGCCGGAATCCATCTACCAGGCATACGTCGGGGACGGGATCGAGCGCCGCCAGGGCGTCGCGCAACACACGGATATTGGTGGCGTGCAGTCCGTCGCGGTCGATCGCGCGCGACGAGGCGGCGACTACCGCGACCTGCGCGGCGTGGCGCATGACCGCGGCGAACAGGATCGCCCGGCGGCGCGCGGTGAGGGCCTTGGAGTCGCGCAGGCCCGCCAGCGAATCGCGCTCCTCCGCGCGCAGGCCGTGGAGGTCCAGGCAGACGGCCGCGCCCACGATGGGACCTGCCAGGCACCCGCGCCCCGCTTCATCCGCACCCGCCACCCACCGCGCGCCGAGGCCGACGTCGTGGGCGAGCAGATCGGGACGGGAGGACACCGCGCCACCGTACCGGCGGCGCCCGACGCGGGCTGATGCACCCACGCTCCTGCACAATGCATGCGTCAATCCGGAGGACCCCGTGGCCCCACATCACCCCCACCACCATCGTCGGCGCCTGGCGACGATCGCCGGCATCGCCGTGATCGGCGCGAGTGCCGCCCTCGCGGGCTGCGGGGATGACACGACACCGCCCGGCGCCACGGCAACCTCGCCGTCGGCCACCGTGAGCTCATCGGATGCGGCATCGGCCGTGGCGGCGGCCTTTGCGCGGCTGCGGGCGGGCACGTATGAATCCACGACGCGGGGCACGTCATCGTTCGATGCCTCGGGCCTTGATGCATCGCTGCGGGGTGCCGCAGAGGCGCAGTTCGCCACGCAGCCCACGGATGTCGACACGGCCACCCGGTTCGAATCGCCCGAGCGGATCGCGATCACCCAGCGCCTGCCCGCGGGACAGCAGGAGATCGTGCTCTACGACGGCGATGTGTTCGTGCGCCGCGCGGGTGGTGATTGGGCCCGGGTGACCGGCGAGGCCGCCAGCGCGTTCGCGCAGGCCACGTCGCTCGCGGGGCTCGACCCGACCGCCCTGTATTCGGCGATCCGCAATGACGGCCCCACCGAGGCGGACGGGCGCCCGGCAACGCGCTACGTGGGAACCATCGACCCCGGACGCGCGGGTGATCTGCTGGCCGGCGTGCTCGCCGGGCTCGGCGGTGCCGGCAGTGCGATACGCGACGCGGTGGCGCTGGACGGCGGAACAGCGACCATCCTGGTGGACGATGCCACGGGCACCGTGGCGCGCAACGAAGTGGCGCTGGAGGTGTCATTCGACTTCGGCGCGCTGGCACAGGCCGCCGGTGCGGATGCGGGGGGCGACCTGGGACCGGTGCGGATGTCCGGCACGTCGACCGAGACGGTCGGCGATGTCGGGGGCGACGTGGTGGTGACGCGGCCCGAGGCCACCACGACCGTGTCGACGATCAGCGGCCTCGGGGAGTTCCTCGCGGGCTAGCGCCTCATTCGGAGGCGGGCGCCTCCTCGACCTCCACGGCCTCCTCGACCTCCACGGCGACGACCTCGTCGAGGACGGGCTCCGCCGCGGAGTCCTGACGCTGGGACATCCACGTGGCCTTCTCGCGCACGCGGGCCTTCTTGCCCACCCGGTCGCGCAGGTAGTACAGCTTGGCGCGCCGCACATCTCCCTCGAGGGTGCGCTCGATCCTCTCGATCTTCGGCGAGTGGACCGGGAACGTGCGCTCCACGCCCACGCCGAAGCTCTGCTTACGCACGGTGAACGTCTCGCGGGCACCCGCACCCTGGCGCTTGATGACCGTGCCCTCGAAGACCTGCACGCGGCGGCGCTGGCCCTCGATGACCTGGAAGTGCACGCGCACGGTGTCGCCCGGACGGAACTCCGGGACGTCGTCGCGGATCTGCATCCGCTCCAGGCTCTCGATAACGGTCATGCTGGGGTGTCCTCCTGAGATGAAAGCGGCCGCGAAGATAGCACCGTCGCGGGCGCGGGGGCGTCCCGGACCTGCGAACGGCGCCAATCCTCGATGGCGCCGTGGTCGCCGGACAGCAGGACCTGCGGAACTCCCCACCCCCGGAATTCGGCCGGGCGTGTGTAGTGCGGGTGCTCCACGCGGCCGTCGAGACCCGGCGCGAACGACTCCCGGTCCAGGCTCTGGGCATTGCCGAGGGCGCCGGGCAGGCGCCGGGCCAGGGCATCGATCATCGCCATGGCTGCCACCTCGCCCCCCGCGAGAACGAAGGGGCCCAGGCTGATGCAGTCGTTGGCGAGGTGATCATGCACCCGCTCGTCGAAGCCCTCGTACCGGCCGCACAGCAGGGTGAGGGCAGGCAGGGCCGCGAGTTCCCGGGCCACGGAATCGTTGAACGGACGGCCACGCGGCGACAGCACCACCACGCGCCGGTCGTCACGCACATGGTCGGCGGGAACGCCGTACACCGCCTCAAGCGCGGCCGCCATGACGTCCACCCGCAGCACCATGCCCGGACCGCCGCCGTATGGGGAATCGTCCACCTGCCCCTGCCCCAACGGGGTGTGGTCACGTGGGCTGAAGCACCGGATATCGAGCCCGCTGACCGCCGCGGCATTCGCCAGGTGGCGCGGCCGCCGCAGCCAGTCGAACCACTCCGGAAACAGGGTGAGCACGTCGACCCTCATCGGCCGATCACCATCACAGCAACCCGTCGCGCAGCACCACGGAACGGCCGGCGACATCCACCTGCACCACGGCGTCGCGGGTGAACGGCAGGAGCAGCACCTCGCCCTCGTCATCGCCCACCATCAGGGCATCATTGGCGGGGCCGGGATGCACCTCGCGCACCCTGCCCAGCACGCGGCCATCCGCCCGCACGGTGAACCCGATGAGGTCGCGCACGTAGTACGTATCGGGGTCGTCCACCGGCGGCAGCCGGTCCTGGGGCACCTCCAGGCGCGCACCCGTGAGCGCGGCGGCATCCTCGCGCGTCGCGACGCCGCGGAAGGCCAGAATGGCCCGGGGAGCCTCGCCGCGCCGATGGTCCAGGACCAGCTCGCGCGGGCCCGCCGGCAGCGCGGCCACCACCACGTCACCCGGCTGCAGGGTGCCCAGCGTGGGGCCATCGGAATGGGCCGCAATCGCCCCCCGCACCCCATGCGGGCGGCCCAGCCGCGCGATGGCGACCCGCTCGCCCCCGGACGGCATCGGGCTAGTCGACGATCCGCAGGCCGAGACCGCCGGCGCTGCGCGGCCCCGTTGCGGCACGCAACAGCGTGCGGAGCGCGTGCGCACCGCGGCCGCCCCGTCCAATCACCTGACCGCGATCCTCCTCGGACACCATGAGGTCGACCACCGGCTCGCCGCGCTCCTCCCCCACGCGGGCCGACACCTGGTCGGGGTGCGCCACCATCGCCCGCGCAATGCGGGCGACCATCTCCGCGGCCCGGTCCTCGCTCACCCGCGCTCGCGGACGATCGTGAGGAGCTTCTTGACGGCGGGGGTGGGCTGTGCGCCGTTGCCGATCCAGTGGTCCGCGCGGTCGAGGTCGACCTCGACGATTGACGGGTCGGTCTGCGGGTTGTACCGCCCGATGGTCTCGATATTGCGGCCATCGCGCGGCGAGCGCGAATCACTCACCACGACGCGGTAGATGGGGTTCTTCTTGCTGCCCACACGGGCAAGGCGGATCTTGACCACTGTGCTCCTACTCGGATTCGGTTTCAGGCACCAAGCATGGACGGAAGCCCGCCCTTGCCGATGCGCTTCATGAGCTTCTGCATTTGCTTGAACTGCGCCAGGAGCTGGTTGACCTCCTGGACCGTGGTGCCGCTGCCCTCGGCGATACGGCGCCGTCTGCTGCCGTTGATGATGTCCGGACGCGCGCGCTCGGACAAGGTCATGCTGCTGATGATGGCCTCGACGCGGTCGATGCGCCGTTCGTCCACCTGGACGTCCTTGAGCTTGCCGGCCTGCCCCAGTCCGGGAATCATGCCCATCAACTGGCCGATGGGGCCCATCTTCCTCACCTGGCGCAACTGATCGAGGAAGTCATCGAGGGTGAGGTTGCCGCCGCGCATCTTCTCCTCGATGCGCTTGGCGTCCACCTCGTCGACGTTCTGCTGCGCCTTCTCGATCAGGCTGAGCACGTCCCCCATCCCCAGGATGCGCGAGGCCATCCTGTCCGGGTGGAAGGCCTCCAGGGCGTCCACCTTCTCGCCCGTTCCCACGAAGAGGATGGGCTTCCCGGTGACCGCCCGCACCGACAGTGCAGCACCGCCGCGCGCGTCGCCGTCGAGCTTGCTCAGGATGGCGCCATCGAACTGGACGGCCTCCTGGAAGGCCACGGCCACGTCCACGGCCGTCTGCCCGGTCATGGCATCCACGACGAGGATCACCGAGGTGGGCCGCACCGCATCGCGGATGGCCACCAGTTCGTCCATCATCTCGGCGTCGATGGTCAGGCGGCCCGCGGTGTCGATGAGCACCACGTCGCGGCCGGCGCGCTTGGCAGCTGCGATCCCATCGCGGGCCACCGCCACCGGGTCGGTGGCGCCCTCCTCGCGATGCACCGGCACGCCGATCTGGTCCCCCAGCACGGCCAACTGCTCCATCGCCGCCGGGCGGCGCACGTCGCACGCCACCATCAGCGGGGCACGCCCCTCGGCGGCCAGCAGGCGTGCGAGCTTCGCGGTATGGGTGGTCTTGCCCGATCCCTGGAGGCCCGCCATCAGGATGACCGTCGGGGGGCTGGGCGCCATGGCGAGGCCGACGTTGGTGCCACCCATCAGGCGGGTGAGCTCCTCGTCCACGATCTTCACGACCTGCTGGTCGGGCGTGATCGACGACATCACCTCATCGCCGGTGGCCCGCTCCTTGATGGCCGTGGTGAGCTGCTTCACGACGGGCAGGCTGACGTCGGCTTCGAGCAGCGACAGGCGGATGGCACGCATGGCCTTGTCGATGTCGGATTCGGTGAGCTTCCCTCGGCCCTTCAGGCCAGAGAAGACACCCTGCAGCTTGTCGGTGAGCGCGTCGAACATGGCGTTACTCGCGCATGGACGCGCGATCCCGGAAGACTACCGCGCCCGGGCTAGACGGCGGCATCGGGGGCGAAGATGGCCTCGGCGAACGCACGGGCATCGAAGGGCTGCAGGTCGTCGATGGACTCCCCCACCCCGATCATGGCCACCGGGATCCCCAGTTCACGCTCGATCGCCAGGACGATCCCGCCCCGGGCAACGCCATCGAACTTCGTGAGGACGAGCCCGGAAACCGGGACCGCCTCGGAGAACAGGCGCGCCTGCGACAGGCCGTTCTGCCCCGTGGTGCAGTCGATCACCAGCAGCACATGGTGCGGCGCGCCCTCCATCGCCTTGCCCGTGACCCCGTGCACCTTCCGCAGTTCCTCCATGAGGTTGTGCTGGGTCTGCAGGCGTCCGGCGGTATCGATGATCACCACATCCGCGCTCCGTGCGCGGCCGGCCGCCACGGCATCGAATGCCACGGCACCGGGGTCGGCTCCCGGTGCCTGCTTCACGATGTCCACGCCCGCGCGATCAGCCCACACCGCCAGTTGCTCCACGGCCGCCGCCCGGAAGGTGTCGCCCGCACCGATCACCACCTTCTGGCCCAGCTCGGTCAGGCGATGCGCCAGCTTGCCGATGGTCGTCGTCTTGCCGCTGCCGTTCACGCCCACCACGAGGATGACGGTCGGGTCGTCGCCCAGCGGGATCCGTGCGGGCTCAGGGGCCAGCCGGCGGGTGATCTCATCTGCCAGCGCTCGGGCCAGGGAGTCACCCGAGGTGACCCTCCCGGCGTCGGCCTCGGCGCGCAGCGCCGCCACGATGTCCATGGTGGCGGGCATCCCGCAGTCGGCCAGCACCAGGGCCTCCTCCAGATCGTCCCAGGTGGCGTCCGAGACCAGCTTCGACTGGTAGATGCCCGCGAGCTGGGGCGATATCGGCTGCGCCTGGCTGGCCGCGATGCCTTCGCGCAGGCGACGGAAGAGACCCCGGCGCGGTGCGGGGGCATCATCCGGGACGGGTGGTGGCTCCAGCCCGAAGAGCTCGGCGAACGCGCCGAGGTCCGCCCCGCCGCCGGCGTCGCTCATCCGGCCTGGGCGGCGGGTACGTCGTTCCGGCGCACCTCGGACAACTGCCGGCGCACCCAGGGCCGGGCCGGGCCCTCGGCATCGCGATCCAGTCGCCGGGCGACCACCTGCGATACCCCGGACCGCCCCATCGTGACGCCGAACAGGAGATCGGCCACCTCGACGGTGGGCTGCTGGTGGGTGATGAGGATGAACTGCCGCTCTCCCGCGAGACGGCGGAGCACGCCGAGGAAACGCCGGAGATTGGCGTCGTCAAGCGCCGCCTCGACCTCGTCGAGCAGGTAGAAGGGCGTGGGCCGCGCCATGGCGATCGCCAGGCAGAACGCCAGGGCGATGAGCGACTTCTCTCCGCCGGAGAAGAGCGCCAGCGAGCGGGCACGCTTGCCGGCGGGCACCACCTCGACCTCCACTCCCTCCTCGCCCCCGTCGTCGACGATGCGCAGGCGCCCGGTGCCGCCCGGGAACAGGAGTCCGACGACTTCCTGGAACCGCTCGTCCACCGCCTGCATGACCTCTGCGAACCCGCCCGCCACCTGCGCGTCGAGTTCGGACATCTGAGCGCGCAAGGCCTCGGCGGACGCCTCGAGGTCGGCGATCTGCTCGGTGGCCTCCGCCTCGCGCTCGGCAAGCTCGGCACGCTCCTCCGCGGCGAGTGGATTCACGGCGCCCATGCCCTCACGCCGCATGGCCAGCGCCTCGACGCGCTCCGCGATGACGTCTGCCGAATCCTCGTCATCCGACGGGATCGGCGGGGCCGGGGCATCCTCCGCCACGCCCGCCTCGCGCGCGCGCTCGACGGCCACGGCCATCCCCACCTCGGCGGCACGATCGGCCTCACCGGCCTGGGCGGCCGCGCGCTCGGCGGCCTCCACCGCCCCCTGCGCCGCGCGGGCATCCGCCGCGGCCGCGGCGATCCCGTCCGCGCGCTCCCGTGACCGCGCGTCCATCTCGTCGGCGCGCGGCGCCAATGCGTGGGCCACCGACTCCATCGCACGTGCCGCTGCGAGTACCCCGGGGTGATCGGCCAGCGCGGGCTCGGGCGCCTCCGCCTCGGCACGGGCGCGTGCCCGGCGCGCCACGACGTCCTCATGCCGGGCGCGCTCCTCGGCCAGCGCAGCGGCACCGATGCGCGACGCCTCCCTGGCGGCATCCCGCGCCTCGCGGGCCGCGAGAGCAGCCTGTTCGGCCACCTGGGGGTCATCCACGGCCTGCGCCGGCGCAGCCCCGAGCCGCGCCATCTCCGCGCGCGCGGCATCAAGGGCGGCAACGGCCTCGGTCCGGGCGGCATCACGACGGCGCTGCTCCGCGAGGGCCGAGTGCAGGCGGGCCTCGGAACGCTCGGCGCACCGCGCGCTGGCGCGCGCCCGGACATCGGCCCGGCGCGCGGCGGCGACCGCCACGCGTTCGGACTCCTCGGCACCCCCCACCTGCGCGGCCGCGCGCTCGGCGGCCTCGATCGCCCGCCGGTGCAGTGCCCGACTGGCCCACGGCCCCCGCACGCCGGTGAGCACGCCGAGGCCCGGGCGGAACGCCAGGCCATCGGCGGTGACCAGCACCCGCGCCCGAACCCCCGCGGCGATGCCCTCGAGGGAGGGCACAAGCCATGCATCCGCCAGCAGGCCGTCGAGCCACGGGCGCGACCGTGCGGGGCATGCGGTGATCACCTCGGCCAACGGGCGTGCACCGGGTACGGGGGCGACGGAGGGCGTGCCCGTGCCCGCCGGGCGCGCGACTGCGGCGGCGCTCGCACCCTCGTCCAGCGCACGGGCGCCCTCGGGCACCGAATCCACCAGTGGCGCGTCGGCGAGTTCGCCGAGGGCCGCGGCCACCGCGCGCTCCATGCCGTCGCGGACCTCGATTCCATCGCCGAGCAGGACGGCGTCGGCGTGGCGATCATCCGTCGGGGCCAGGGCGGCCGCCTCGGCGGCAAGCCGGGCGGCCCGGCCGGCGACTCCCTCGCGCGCCGATCGCGCGGCGTCGGCCGCCCGACCGGCGTCCGCCCGGACATCGGCGTCGCGCTCACGCCGGGCACGGGATATCCCCGCCCGCCGCTCCGCCCGCGCCGCGTCAGGTGCGTCCCCGCCGTCGATTTCCGATATCGCCTCGATCGCACGCGCGATCCGGGCCTCGACAGCCGCCCGCTCAGCGGAATCGCGCTCCACGGCACGCCGGTGATCGCGCGCGCTCTCGAGCGCCGCGGTGGCAGACGCGAGGGTGGCCTCCGACTGCTCCAGGCGCTCCGCCGCGCGGGACGCATCCTGCTCGGTGCGCGCCAGGGAGCGGGCGATATCGCCGGCGGCCGCCTCGGCGGCCACAAGGGCCCGTGCGGCATCCTCGCGCATCTCACGGCGGCGGGCGGCCTCCTCGGCGGCGGCCTCCACCCGGCCCGTGGCCACCTCGGCCCGGCCGGACACCCGCTCGGCGATGGCTCGCAGGCCCGCAGCCGACTGCACGGCCGCCTCGCGCTCGGCAACGGCCGCCGAGCGGCGGCGCTCGGCCTCGGCCGCCTGGGCACGCGCGGTGGACAGCGCCTGCTGCGCACGCGATACGGCGGCAGCGCTCTCCGCGCGGGCGCGCCGGGCATCGGCCATCTCCCGGGCCGCGGCCACGGCGCGCGCGCGGATGAGCGCTTCGCGGGCCTGCGCCAGGTCACGCTCCACCTCGGCGGCGCGCTCGGCCGCACGGGCCTGGCGCTCCAGGGACCGTGCACGCGAGGACAGTTCCCCGGCCAGATCACGCGCGCGGGCCAGATGCTCGTCCACGTGCTTCAGGCGCAACTCCGCGCGGTGGCGGCGACGCTTGGGCAACCCGGTGCCCGCGGCCTCGTCCAGGATCGCCCGGAGAGCCGACGGCTTGCTCTGGCAGATCGCATCCACCTGTCCCTGCCGGATGATGGAGAGCGACTGCGGCCCGAGCCCCCGCGTGGACAGCGAATCCAGCACATCCACCAGGCGGGCGTTCGACCCGTTCAGCCGGTAGCCGGAGTCGCCGGCACGGGTGAGCCGCCGCGACACGCCCATCTCGGCGGGCCCATCACCGGCCGCGCCGTCGAGGGTCAGCACCACCTCGGCCATGCCCACCGGCTGGCGGCCATCGCCGCCCGAGAAGAGGATGTCCTGCATGGCGGGAGCACGCAGATGGCCTGCGCGCTGCTCGCCCAGCGCCCAGGCGATGGCCTCGGAGATGTTGCTCTTGCCCGAGCCGTTTGGTCCCACGATCACGTTCAGGCCCGGCCCGAACTCCAGGTCGATGGGGTCGGCGAACGACTTGAAGCCCTTGATCCTGAGGCGGGTCAGCATCCGGTCACCGCTCCTCCCCGAGCGCGTCGCGCGCGCGCGCGGCCGCTGCGCGCTCCGCGGCCTGCTTCGAACCACCGGACCCTCGGGCGAGTTCGCGATCGCCCTGGAGCACCCGGGCGTGGAAGGTGCGCGCGTGGGGCGGCCCGTCCTGCCCGGTGATCTCGTACCGGGCGGTCACGCCGCCCGCCGCCTGCAGCGCCTCCTGGAGGGCACTCTTGGGATCGGCCGCCCCGCCGGGAGCGGCGTCCAGCGCAGCGGAGAACGACGAGAGCACCGCGTGGGCCGTGGCATCCGGGCCCGCGCCGAGCCAGCCGGCTCCGATCGCCGACTCGGCGAGCGCGGCGCGCACGTTGCGGCTGCCGGCCATCCCACGGGCCTCCTCGGCGTGCCGCCGGGGCGCATCGTTCACCATCCGATCCGGCAGGCCGCACTCCGACGCCACCTGGGCGCACGCCTCCCGCGACACCACGCGCTGGCGCATGAAGGTCAGGTCGCCCTCACTGGCCCCGGGGTGGCGCGTGAACAGTTCCGTGGTCACGATGACCCCCAGCACGGCATCGCCGAGGAACTCCAGGCGATCGAACGACGGCGATGACGGTTCCGCCCACGTGGCGTGGGTGAGGGCCTCGCGGCGCAGCGCGGGATCCACCAGGTCGAGCAGGCCGGCCAGGTCACTGGGGCGGCGCCCCGGGTCCTCAGGAACCGGAGCGGGCGACGATGTAGTCGACGGCGTCACCGACGCTGACGATCTTCTCCGCCTCCTCGTCCGGGATCTTCACCCCGAACTTGTCCTCCATCTCCATGATCATCTCGACCAGGTCGAGGGAGTCGGCGTTCAGGTCTTCGGAGAAGGACGCCGTCTCGACGACCTCGGAGGCGTCGACGCCGAGCTGCTCGACGAGGATTGACTGAAGCTCGGAGAGGGCCTGCGCTCGATCCACCATTGCTCCTTCGGGGCGTGAAACGGGTCCATGGACGCGGCCACGGTACCAGTGCCGCCGGACGCCGCGCGGGGGGGCGCGGGGCCCCCGCTACCCGTCGGTTCCGAGCCCTGCCTGGATATGGCCGGTCACGTCCTCGCGAAGGGCCTGCGCGGCGCGCAGGATCCCATTGGTCATGCCACGGGTGCCGGTGTTGCCGTGGCCGATCATCGAGATGCCCCGCACGCCCAGCAGGTAGGCGCTGCCGTACTCCTCGGGGTCGATGTTCCGGCGCAGGTCCTTGAAGACCGGCATGCCGAGTGCACCCGCCACCTTCCCGCGCACGCTCGAGGTGAGTCCGCGCCGGATCTCGTGGAAGATCATGGCCGCCGTGCCCTCGTAGAGCTTGAGGGCGACATTGCCCGTGAAGCCGTCGGTCACGATGATCCGCGCCTTGCCCTTCGGGATGTCGCGGCCCTCGATGTTGCCGATGAAGCCGGGGGTGCCCTGGAGCAGCTCGTAGGTCTCGAGCACCAGCTCGGTGCCCTTGCCCGCCTCCTCGCCGATGGTGAGGAGGCCCACGGTGGGGTCGTCGATTCCGAGGATGTCGCGGCCGAGCACGCGGCCCATCACCGCGAACTGGGCGAGGTACTCGGGCTTGCACTCGGCGTTGGCACCGCCGTCGATCATCACGATGGGCCCGGCGATCGAGGGCATGGGCACGGCGAGGCCGGGGCGGATGACGCCCGGAAGGCGGCGGAGGATGAGCGTGGACGCGGCCAGCATGCCGCCGGTGTGCCCGGCGGAGATCACCGCGCCGGCGCGGCCCTCGTGCACGTGCCGGCACGCCACCACCATCGAGGCATCCGGCTTGGTCCGCACGGCCTTGACCGCGTCGTCGGTAGAGAGGATGCGGTCGGGCGCGTGGACGATCTCGATGTTCGAGGGCAGGTCGCCGTGCTGCTCGAGGGTCTTCTCGAGGAGCGGGGCGTCGCCCACGAGCACGATGCCAATGCCCTCGCGCGCCGCCTCGATGGCGCCGGCCACGGGAACCTGCGGTGCCTTGTCGCCGCCCATCGCATCGACGGCGACGACGACGTCAGACATGGTGCTCAGGCGCCGGTGTCGACGACCGCGCGGCCCTTGTAGTGACCGCACACCATGCAGACATGGTGCGGCATCACGGGAGCCGTGCAGCGCGGGCA
>JAUROO010000044.1 GCA_030829765.1 Miltoncostaeales bacterium
AATCGGTGCTGAGCGCCCGCGCCCCGCGCATGGCGGCCACCATTGCGCCGGTGCCGATCCCCGCCCCGAGCTCGATCATGCTGCGCCCCGTGAGGTCCATGCCCGCGAGCACCCCACAGAGCACGCGTCCGCTCGGCCACACCTCGGCCCAGTAGGGCAGGCGCTCATCATCGGCGAACTCGTCCTCGTCGAGCAGGTCCTCCGCCGAGGGCGGGCGCTTGATGCGCAACTGCAGGTCGCCGGCCGGGACGTCCTCCCAGACCGTGCGTGGATCATCGGGATGCACGACCGGGCAGCGTAATCGGCGGGATGGGCGCTATAGTCCCCGACCGTTCGACCCCGAGGAGAGATCTTCCAGATGAGCGACGAGACCGAGCAGGAGGCCCCCGAGGCCGAGCAGGAGGCCCCCGAGGCCGAGGCCGCCGTGGCCACCGAAGAGGCGCCTGCAGACGACGCGCCCGCCGAGGAGCCGGCCGCCGACGAGGGCACCGATCCTGTCGCCGGGGCCGAGGAGCTCGTGGTCGAGGAGGGCACCCCCGCTGAGGAGTACGAGGTCGACGATGCGTCGTCCACGCCGCGCGCCCGCGAGGGCCTGGCAACGCTCTACCTCTGCGAGCGCGGCCACCGCACGCTCTCGATCTGGAGCGAGCCACCCACCACGTGCCACGCGCCCATCTCGGCGCGCGCAGAGTGCGGGCGCCCCGTGTACCACTCCACCGAGCTGCCGGAGCAGGTGCAGAAGGCGCTGAACCCGCTCAAGGCCTCCAAGAAGTCCTCGAAGGGCGGCGGCTGAGCCGGCACCCCGCTGGGGTACCGATGGATCATGCGAGGGGCGCCGGGAGGCGCCCCTCGTGCTTTCCTCGCCCGGTGGCTAGGCGGCCGTCATCTCCTCTGCGCGCTCCACCATGCGCTCCATCTCGCGGAAGCCGGGATCCCAGCACGAAGGGTCGGCGAGGTCGACGCCCAGCGGGCGCAGAAGATCACCCGGCTCGGCGGATCCGCCCGCGGCCAGGAACTCGAGGTAGCGCGGCACGAAGTCGTCGCCATCCTCGCGGTAGCGCGCGTAGAGCGCCAGCGTGACGAGGTGCGCGAACACGTAGGCGTATGTGTAGAACCGCGTGGAGATGAAGTGCGGGATGTACGACCAGCCGAGGCGGTAGCCATCGGGGAGCTCCATGGCGTCCCCGTAGTAGGCGGCGTTGCGCGCAAGCCAGAACCCCGACAGGCGGTCGTCGGTGAGGGTGGCGCCCTCGGCCCTGGCGCGGTAGGCATCCTGCTCGTAGCGGGCCAGCACCGTCTGGCGGAACACGGTGGCGAAGGAGCCCTCGACGCGCTCGCAGACGAGCGCGGTGCGCGTGGCCCCGTCCTGCTCGGTGGCCATGAGGTGGTCGAATGCGATCAACTCGGCGAACGTGGAGGGCACCTCCGCGAGGGCCAGCCCCGTGTGGAACGAGAGCGCCGTCTGGCGCTCGGCCGACAGCGTGAAGTGCATGCCGTGCCCCAGCTCATGCGCGAGGGTCATCACGTCGTCCATGCGGTCGGTGTAGTTCATGAGCATGTACGGACGTGCGTCCTGGGCCACGGACGCGCAGAAGGCCCCGCCACGCTTGCCCGTCCGCGGCTCGGCGTCGATGCGGTCCTCCGTGAAGAAGCCCCCGGCGATGTCGCCGATGCGCGGCGAGAAGGCGCGGAACGATGAATCGATGATCCCCCGCGCCTCGGTCCATGGGACCGCCCGGGCCTCGCCCAGCGGCGCGTACTGGTCCGCCAGGTGCAGCCGCTCCAGCCCGAGCAGGCGGGCCTTCACCCCGAACCAGCGCTGGGCCAGCCCGTAGTGGGCCTCCACCGCCGACATCATGGCCTCGATCGCCGGCCCGGGGACCTCGTTGCGCAGGTGGGTCGGGTCCATGGGGTCGTCGTAGTCCCGCAGGGCGTCCATGGCAAGGCGGTCGCCCACCAGGGTGTCGTAGCAGTGCGCGAGGGTGGGGGCCTCTGGGTCGAGCGCGCCGTACAGGGCATCGAGCGCGCCCATCCGGATGCCGCGGTCGGGGTTGCGCACGCACGCGAGCAGCCGGTCGATGGTGTGCGGCTCGGGTCCCTCGCCCGAGTCGAAGTCCGCTTCGAGGGTGGACGTGATGCGTCCGAACAGTGTCTGCCATGCGCTGCTCGCGGCGGGGCTGCGCTCGGCCAGCATCCGCTCCTCGGGCTCGCTGAGGGTGTGCCGGCGGAAGCGGCGGGTCGAGAGCAGGTGGTGGCGGTCTGCCTCCACCTCGGGGGCGTTCGCCAGTTGGTCCGCCAGCGGCTCGTCCAGGTCCAGCCACTCGAGTTCGAAGAACCGCAGCGCGTTCGCCGCCTCCACCATCGACCGGTCCATGAGGCCGTTCAGGTCCTGGTTCTCGGTATCGGTCACGTCCACCGACTCGCGCAGCGATGCGTAGGAGTGCAGTCGTCCCAGTTCGTTCTCGATCCGGGCGAGCTCGGCAAGAGCCGCGGCGAGGGCCGGGCCCTCCATCGCGGCGACGGTGCCCCGGTAGCGCTCGCCGAAGGCGTGGCAGTCGGCGAGCGCCGTGGCCAGGCGCGTCCGGCAGTCATCTGCAGAGGCGCAGAGGGGGGAGAGATCCCAGTGAATGCCCGCGGCGCGTGGTCCCGTACCTGTGGTCGTCATGCAGGTGACGTTAGCCCAGCTCCGCCGCCAGCAGGCGGTCGACCGTCTCCTCCGGCAGTGGCGGGTCGCCCGTGGCCCCGGGGTGATGCGGGCTGCTCGGGCGGTGGTAGTCGGACCCCCCCGATGCGATCAGGCCATAGCGGCGGGCCAGTGCGCCGTAGCCCGCGAATTGGTCGGGGGTGTGCTCGGGGCGGTGCACCTCGATTCCCACCAGCCCGGCGCGCTGGAGGCGCCCCACGAACGGGTCGAGGTGAGCGGCGTCCAGCCTCAGCGTTGCCGGGTGCGCGAGGACGGGCGCCCCGCCCGACTCGCGCACCAGCGACACGCCCTCCTCCACGGCCAGGCCGTCGGATCCCACGTACGCCGGTCGGCCGTCACCGAGGTACAGATCGAATGCCTCCGCGCGCCCGTCCACATGCCCGGCCCGGATGAGGGCCTCGGCGATATGGGGGCGTCCGAGGGGCGCACCTGCTGCTCCCTCCACGACGTCGTCCCAGTCGAGTGCCACCCCCATCTCGTTGAGGCGGTCGACCATCTCCCGCGCCCGCTGCGCCCGCTTCTCGCCGAACCCTGCGATGAGGCCGGCGAGCGGCTCCGGGGCGGGCTCGTCGAAGTAGCCCAGCAGGTGCATGCTGCCGTGCGGCACCTTGATCGACAGTTCGATGCCCGGAATCACCCGGACGCCGATGGCCCGGCCGGCCGCCGTCGCCTCGGCAACCCCGGCAATGGTGTCGTGGTCGGTGATGGCCAGCACCTCCACGCCGCGCCCGGCGGCGTACTCGACGAGCTCAGCGGGGTCGTGCGCGCCGTCGGAGCGGTTGGTGTGGGCGTGGAGGTCGTGCGCCATGGGGCGGCGACGGTACCATCGGCCGTGCAATGGGACGCATCCGACGGCAGGGGGACGGCAACGCGAAGGCCGTCTACAGCACCGATGGCGGACGCATTGACGGCCGCGGTGGCCCGGCGCCCTCTCCCGGCGCCGGCGACGGCGTCGTGCGGGTCTCGCGCACCAGCGCCGGGCGGCGCGGAAAGACCGTCACGCTGGTGACCGGCCTGCCCCCGGGTGAGCTCGGCGCCATCGCGAAGGAACTCAAGCGCCTGTGCGGATCCGGCGGCGCGGTGAAGGACGGGGTGGTGGAGGTGCAGGGTGATCACCGCGACGCGGTCGCAGCCCATCTCGGGCAGCGCTTCCGCGTGAAGGTGGCCGGGGGGTAGGCCCCCGGCCCGGTTACCGCCGCTCGATCACGAGCCGCTGCCCGGTTGCCCGGGTGAACACGCCGGCCTCCTGGCGTGCCGACCACATGGCCACGTCGATGTCCCCGTCGGCCGTCAGCCATAGCGTGATGGCGTCGCCGTCCCGGGCGCACTCGATCCCGGTGACCGCCCGCGCGCGGCCCACCTCCAACTGCTCGGCGATCCGCAGGAACGACGCAAGGCGCAGGATGCGCTCATCATCGCGTGGCTTGAGGATCGCCCCGAGCGACCCGGCGGACTGGATCCTCTTGCGATGCGCCCGGACCAGCTGCGCGATGATCACCAGTTCGCGATGCCGGAAGCCGGGCAGGCCGGCATTCAGCACCAGGTAGTGGCCGTGCTTGTGGTGGTCGTTGTAGTCCACCAGCGTGCCGACGTCGTGCAGCAGGGCCGCGCTGGCGAGCCATTCGCGCTCGCGCGGATCACCGTCGTGCACGCCCAGGCGCGCCAGGCCGTCGAAGATCGCCACCGCGAGCCGGGCCACGTGCTCGCAGTGGGGCCTGTCGTAGCCGTACACCTCCGCCAGGTCGCGCACGCTCGTGGCCCGGACGTCCTCCACGAGCGGTGGCTCGGCGGGCGCGAGGAAGGCCTCCCAGAACACCCCCCACCGCAGTCCCTCGGCGCATACCTCCACGCGATCGACATCCGCCACGTGCATGAGGGCGTCGAGCACGACGGCACCGGCCAGCATGATGTCGGCGCGATCGGCCTTGAGCCCGGGAATGCGCTTGCGCTCGCGGCGCGGCAGCCCGGCCATCCGGTCGATCAGGTCGCCGAGGGCATCGCGACCCATCAGGTACCCGTGCACCTCGCCCAGCGGGTACGACTCGGCCTTCTGCGCCATCGCCGCCAGCGTCCGCACCGCTCCGCCCATGGCCACCAGCCGCCCCGCCCCGGAGATCCATGGGTCCAGGTGGAATGTGTCGAGCGCGTGGCGCCGAAGGGCCTTGATGTCGTCGCGCGCCGCCACATCACCGGCGAGGAAGGCATCCGTCATGCGCACCGCGCCCAGGGGCGAGCTCATCGAGCGGGTGAGCATCCGGTCGTCCACGTGGCCCACCTGGATGCTGCCGCCGCCAAGTTCGGCGATGAGGCCATCGGTCAGGGTGGTGCCGTTGACCGCGCCGAGGTAGCCGTACCGGGCCTCCTCCTCACCCGAGATGATGCGCGCGGGCAGCCCCGCCCCGGTGATGGCATCGAGCACCTCATCGCCGTTCGGTGCGTCACGGATGGCGCTGGTGGCCACTGCCCGGACTTCATCGACGTCTGATCCGCGGCAGAACCCCGCGAACAGCCGGGCCACCCGCGCGGCGCGCGCGCAGGCGTCCGGCCCGATGGGTGCACCCGGCGGGGTGCCCTTCGTCAGCCGCACGACCTCGCGGACCTCGTCCACCAGCCGGAACGGTCCGCCGGGGGCGTACTCGAACACCACCAGCCGGAAGGTGTTGGAGCCGAGGTCCACGACGGCCAGGCGACGCCGCCCGCCCGTCGCTCCGCCGGCCCGCGATACCCTAGAGCCCATGTCCACCGGACCCCTCGATCCCCCCGGCGTCGGAGAGTCCGGCGAGGCCCTGGCGCCCATCGCCCCGCGGCATCTCGCATGGCCCGAGCACTTCGACATGGCCGGGGACGTCGAGTCCGCATGGGGCCGCGTGCTCGCCGCACGTCCCGCGGCAGAGCGCCGCACCCTGTTGCGCGCCGATGCCTTCGCGCGCGAGCGGCACGAGGGGCAGACCCGCCGCGGCAGTGACACCCCCTACTGGCTGCACCCCGTGCGCGTGGCCATGGGCCTCGTCCAGTGGGGCGTGGTGGACCGCGATGTGCTGGTCGCCGCGCTGCTGCATGACGTGATTGAGGACACCCTCACCACGCCCGGAGAGATCCGCGCGGCGTTCGGCCCGAGGGCCGAGAGCCTGGTGGTGTGGCTCACGGCCCCGGATGCGCGCGTGATGGGGGATGCCGTGAGGGGCTACTACCGCCGTCTTCTCGAGCAGGGCCCCCCGGATGCGCACCTCCTCAAGATCGCAGATCGCTCGGACAACCTCCGGAGCATCCAGGCACTCGTGATGCGAACCGGCGACACCCATCGCAGGTGGGCGTCGGCCTACCTGAACCGCACCCAGTGGCAGGTGCTGCCGCTCGCGGCCCACGCGCCTTCCCGGGCGCGGGTTGCCCTGGTCACGGCGATGGCGGATCTGGCCCCGCTCGTGGACCCGGGCGCCTTCACCGAGCCCTAACGCGGCCACCACGCGCCCCCCGCCGTCGCCCCTGTCGGATTCACCGCAGATGAGGTGGGTTCCAACGGATACCGAGGAGGAGATCATGGGCGCCGTCATCGACATCGGGAGCCGGGAGGTGGTCGACGTTGACCGCGTCACCGCACTCCTGGACCGGTTGGAGTTGAGGCTCGACGAGCCGTGCTCCGTGCCGGGGTGCTCCCATGATGGTGGGTGCTGCGGTCAGGTCGACCGGCACGAGTTGACGGCCGCCGCCTGATCCCCTGCGGGTCCGGGGGGGCGTCGCGCGCCGGGGCAGGGCTCCGCCCCAGGCGCCGGCGTCCCTCGTTGCATTCCCGGCTCCGGCCGGGTCAGTGCCCGGGCAGGGTGATCTCGGCCAGGTAGGGCGGCTCGACGAGAGGCGCGATGCCAAGGCGCCCGGCAGCGAGGTCGCACAGCGCGTCGCCGGCGACCTCGCGGCGCCATCCACGGCCGAGCGGATGGGCGCTGGTGTCATCGTCGGTCAGCACGCAGGCGAGGAAGCGGTCCACGTCGTCGCGCGTCGCGACGAGCGTGGGTGCCAGGTCCACCGCGGCGGCGCGCGCGGTGAGCAGGATCTGCGCAAGCGGCGTGAGGGTGTCCAACCTGGCCTGCACCCGCGGCGGCGGTGGCGGGCCGAGGGCGATGGGGGGATCTCCGTCGCCCTCGTTCATCGCGTGGATGAGGCCCTCTGCCTCGCGCTCGCGCATGGCCGAGGGCACGCCGCGCTCATCCAGCAGCGCCGCGGGCCCCGCCGGGCGCCGCCGGGCGATCTCAAGCAGCGTGCGGTCGGGCAGCAGCCAGCCCACGGGGCGGTCACGGCGACGGGCCTCCATCTCGCGCCAGGACGCCGCGCGCCGGAGCACGGCCCGCTCGCGCGGCTGGAGCCGGCCCTGCCCCTTTACCTTGCGCCACGCCTCGAAGGGGTCGGGCGCAATCCGCGCGTCGGGGCCGTAGCGCCGGTGGTGCTCCTCGATCACCCACTCCGTGCGGCCCAGCGAATCCGCCCGTGCCATCAGCTCATCCACCAGCGCGAACAGGTGGGCCACGTCGCTCGCCGCGTAGTCGAGTTGCGCGCGCGTGAGGGGCCGGCGCGACCAGTCGGAGTAGCCCTCGGTCTTCGCGACCTTGATGTCGAGCACGCGCCCGAGCAGGGCGCCCAGGCTCTGCCCGGCGCCGAGACCCACGAAGCCGGCGATCAACTGCGAATCCAGGAGCGTGGCCGGACGCACATCGAAGCCGAGCGCGAACAGGGTGAGGTCGGCGCTCGGCGCGTGCATCACGACCTCGACCGCGGGGTCGGCGAGCAGGGCGGCGATCTCGTCCAGCGGGCCACCGGCGATCGGGTCGACCAGCGAGATGCGGTCTTCCACGGCTACCTGCGCCAGGCACGGGATCGGTGCGTAGGTGCGCTCCCAGAGGAACTCCACGTCGAGGGCCATGCGGCCAGCGGCCCGGGCGTGCGCGGCAAGGGCGCTGACTGCTTCCGGCGTATCGAGGATCATGGCGTTCGTGCTCACTGCGCCTAAGATTAGGCACAGTGCAGGTGTCGGGGCTGACCAAGGCGTTCGGACCGCGCACGCTCTTCTCCGGGGTGTCCTTCAGGATCGGCCCGGGCGACCGCCTGGCGGTCGCGGGGAGGAACGGCGCGGGCAAGACCACGTTGCTACGCATTCTGGCGGGCGAGGAGCACCCCGATGCGGGCGGGGTGTCGCTCCCGCGCGGCCAGCGGGTGGCCCTGCATGACCAGCGCCCGGATGCGCAGGCTGCCGGAACGGTGCGCGAGTACGTGGAGCAGGGGCTCGCGCATGCGCGGGACGCCGAGGTCCGGCTGGCCGACCTTGAGGCGCGCATGGCCTCGGGTGATCACGGCCCGGCAACGATGTCCGCGTACGAGCGGGCACAGGGCGATCTGGAGGCGGCCGGCGGGTATCAGTGGCGGTCCTGGGTGGAGCGGGTCACCCGCGGCCTGGGGCTGGCAGGAGATCACCTGGACCGCCCGCTCGCGAGCCTGTCGGGCGGGGAGCTGACGCGCGCGTCGCTGGCCCGTGCCCTCGCCGGGCGCCCGGACGTGCTGCTGCTGGATGAGCCCACCAACCACCTCGACATGGAGGCCATGGAGTGGCTGGAGGGCATCGTGCGCGATGCGGGCGCCGCGGTGGTGATGGTGTCGCACGACCGATGGTTCCTCGAGTCCACCGCCACTGCGGTGCTGGACATCTCCGGAGGGCGCGCGCGCCTGTGGCCGATGGGGTACTCGGCCTTTCGCCGCGCCCGAGCCGAAGACGATGCCCAGCAGGCGGCGCTGGCCGAGAGGCGGCGCGAGGAGATGGAGCGCCTCGAGCGCTTCGTCACGCGGTGGCGCGCGGGCACGCGCGCGCGGCAGGCGAAATCGCGTGCACGCGCCCTGGATCGCCTCGCGCCCATCGAGTCCCCCACGCGCGAGCGATCGCTCGCATTCGGCTTCCCGAAGGCCGAGCGCCCCGGGCGGATCGTGCTCGAGGCAGATGGCCTGCGCGTGGAGGTGGCCGGCCGGGTGCTGGTGGACGAGGCGGGGTTCAGCGTGGAGCGGGGCAGCCGCATCGCCATCGTGGGGCCGAACGGCGCGGGGAAGACGACGCTGGTCGAGACGCTGCTGGGCAGGCGGGAGGCCGCAGCCGGGCGCGTGAGCATGGGGCACAAGGTCCTTCCCGCGTACTTCTCGCAGCACGCGCGAGAGTACGACGACCAGCGCACCCTCGCCGAGACCGTGAAGGCGGGCACGTCACTCACCGAGACCGAGGCGCGGCGGCTGCTCGGGCGCTTCCTCTTCCCCGGCGAGCTCGCCGATCGCACGGTGGAGGGGCTGTCGGGGGGTGAGCGGCGACGCCTGGGGCTGGTGTCCCTCGTGGCCGAGGGGGGCAACCTCCTGGTGCTCGACGAACCCACGAACCATCTCGACGTCGAGAGCCGCGAGGCGCTGGAGGACGCCCTGCTCGCCTACGACGGCACGATCCTGCTGGTGTCGCACGACCGGGCGCTGATCGACGCGGTGGCCACCCATACGCTGTCGCTCGAGGACGGGGGCGCTGTCGTGCGCGGCGGGGGCTGGGGCGACCTGGCCACCGCGCGCGAGGCGGCCGGGGCCGCGGCCGCTTCCGCTCCGGCGCCCGCGCGCCCGGCCCCCCCGCGGAAGAAGGATTCCGCACCGCGGCGGCCCTCCAACGGGCGCCTCGCACGGGAGGTGAGCCGCCTGGAGGCCCGCATCGCGGGGCTGGAGGCCGACCTCGCGGGCATCGAGGCGGAGGTGGAGCAGGCGGGCGCCGCAGGGGACATCGATCAGGTGACGGTGCTCGGCGAGCGCCACCGGGCGGTGCAGGACGACCTCTCGTACGCGATGGCGGAATGGGAGGATCGCGCCGCGATGCTGGCGGAGGGACGATGACCGGGCTGGGGCCGGGTGATCGCGAGTTCGCGCAACTGGCGTCGATGTCGGAGCCCGTGGCGGTGCTGGCAGGTGCGGAGATGCCGGAGGCGGACCTCGCGGGTGCCATCGGGATCGTGTCGGTGGGGCGCCTGGCGGTCGTGGTCGATGCCGAGGCCGGGCGCAGCCGGACCATCGCGTTGCTGCAGGAGGGGGATGCCCTGGCCTTCACCGAGGGAGGCTGGCCGGGGGCGCCCGGCGCGCGGGTGCGTGCTGCCACTGATGCCGAGGTGCTGGTTCTGGCGCGCCCCCTGGATGAGGTGCTGTCCGCCGGCACCGGGGTCGGGGCGTGGTTGCTGCGGGCGCTGGCGGCCGCGGTGGCGGATCGCGAGTTGTCGGTGGCCATCGCCCTCGAACCCCGCCTGGAGCGACGCCTCATCCTGAAGCTGCGCCAGTTGGCCGACCGGTGGGGCAAGGTGACGCCGGAGGGGGTGCGTCTCGACCTGAGGGTGACCCATCAGGAACTGGCCGACATGATCGGCGGTGCGCGGGAATCGGTGACCGTGGCGCTGGGCCGGCTGCAGGACCAGGGCGAGGTCGTCGTGCGGCGGCGAACGGTGATTCTTCGCCGCATGGATGATCAGGAGCGCGTGGCCACCGAGACGGCGTAGCGGCCGTCCGCATCCTCGTGCCATGACGCAGGCACCAGGCCGGCGTCGGCGTAGAGCGCCTCGACACCCGCGCGCATGAACTTGCACGAGATCTCGGTGCGGATGGTGGAACCGGCCTCGATGGGCACGACGATGCCGAGGCCCGCGATGGACCACTGGAGGTCGCGGCGCGCGCGCAGGTGCATCTCGACCCGCGAGGCGCGTGCGTTCCAGCGCGCGACATGCGCGAAGTCGGAGGGGTCCGCATCACCCGCGAATGCGTGGTTCACATGCCGGACGATGTTGCGGTTGAACTCCGCCGTCACGCCGTCGGCGTCGTCGTAGGCCCGCACCAGCACCTCCGGATCGTGCGCCAGGTCGGTGCCCAGCAGCAGCGCATCGCCGGGGCGCATGAGGCGCGCCAGGCGGCGCATCATCGACCTGCGTGGCGTGGGTTCGAGGTTGCCGATCGTTCCCCCGAGGAACGCCAGGAGCCTCCTGCCATCCGCCGGGCGGCGGGGAATCCGGGGAAGGTGGCGCACGAAGTCGCCGGCTATTCCATGCACCCGGGTGCCGGGGTATGCCGCCGCGATATCGGCGGCGCTCGCCGCGATCACGCCGGGGCTGACGTCGAAGGGGATGAAGCGCGTGAGCGTGCCCGCCCGCTCCATGGCGTCGAGGATCGCGCGCGTCTTGCGGGCGGCCCCGGAGCCGATCTCCACCAGTTCGGTGGGGGAGTGGGCCGCCACGATGGAATCCATGTGCGCGTCCAGGATCTGCTGCTCGGCACGGGTCTGGTAGTACTCATCAAGGTCTGTGATGCGCACGAACAGGTCGCACCCCGCATCGTCGTAGAACCAGCGCGGGGGGATCGTGGGCCGCGGTGCCGTGAGGGCGCGCCGCAGCTCATCGGCCGCCGTCGCGTCATCCCCGGCCGCCACGTGGCAGTCGAGGCGCCAGGGCAGGACCTGGCGCGTGCGCGTGGGGGACGCCGCACGCGCGGTCATGCGGCGTCCCAGGCCAGCCGGACCCCGGCGAAGATCTGCCGACGCTGGGGCAGGTCCCAGTTGCGGAAGGTGGTGCGTGCCGCGACCTCCTGGGTGGCCCACGACCCCCCGCGCAGCACACGGTAGCCGTCGCGGAAGAACGGCTCGGCGTACTCGCGGTACGGGAAGGCCCGGAAGCCCGGGTAGCCGTCGAATTCCGTGGACGTCCACTCCCAGACGTCGCCGAGCATGTGCGCGCATCCGCTGGGGGCGACTCCGGCGGGATAGGCGCCCACGTGAGCGGGCCGGAACGACGACTGCCCGAGGTTCGCCCGCCCGTGCGCCGGCTCGTCGCCCCACGGCGCCCGGGCGTCATGGGGCGATGCCGGGTTACGCCGCGCGGCCAACTCCCACTCGTCCTCCGTGGGCAACCGCGCGCCCGACCAGCGTGCGTGGGCCTCGGCCTCATGGAAGGACACATGGCAGAGGATCTCCCGCGGGTCGAGTTCCTCTGTGCGGCCGAACCACGTGCGTGTCCATGCGCCGCCGCCGTGGTGATCCCAGTGCAGGGGGGCGGTGATGTCCTCCCGTTGACGCCATTCCCAGCCCTCGGCGCTCCAGTGGCGTGGGTCGTCGTAGCCGCCCTCGTCGATGAACGCGAGGTGGCGCCCGATGCTCACGGGATTGCGGTCGATTCGGAACGGGGCAACCTCCCGCTCATGCGGGGGCTGCTCGCAGTCCAGTGCACCGGCACCCTGCCTCGCGCCCATCACCAGCGTGCCGCCGGCGACGTCAATGGGGTCGGCCGCGCCACCCGCGCCATCGCCGTGCGGAAGCGGCAGGGCCTCCGGCGCATAGGCACCGGCGGGCATGAGCTGGAGCGTCTGGAGGAGCGTCTCGTCGTGCTGGGCCTCGTGCTGCGCGACCATGCGCCACACGAAGCCCCCGGCCGTGAGTTCCGGTCCGTCGTCCGAGAGGTCGGCGTGCGTGAGGACCTCGGTCGCGCGGTTGCGGACATCCGCCATGTACTGCAGCGACTGTGCGGCATCGAGGATGCGCATGTCGCCCCGCGCGGCTCGCGGCGTCTCGAAGGCGTCATACGTTGACTGCAGGCCGGGATGCAGGGGCGTGGCATTCGACAGGCGCGTGACGAGCCACAGTTCCTCATATGCGGCGATGTGCGCAAGGTCCCACGCCGGGGGGCTCATGATCGGGTCCGGGGTGCGCGTGACCCATGCATCATCGAGGGGGGCAATGAGGTCCAGGGTGCGCTCGCGTACCGCATCGAGGGCGGCGGCGATGGCGGCGGTGGTTGCCATGGCGGCACCTTGCCGGATCCCCGGGGCGGGCGCATCCCCGTCCGGCAGTGCGTGGCACCACTTTGTGAGTGGGGCCACGTTCCGCTGTGAGGCTACTCGGTGGACAGGTTCGGATCCGCCTGCTGGGTGACCGGGTTGATCGCCATGAAGTGGTCCCCCGGGGCATCGATGAGCGGCGCCACGCGCGCGGCCTCGGCATCCTGACCGGATGCCGCCAGGGCCTCGCGGTAGGCGCCGAGGAGCTCGGCCAGATTCATCGCGTCCTCGTCACCCTCCTCGATCGCCACGATGCTGACCTTCGCGGCCTTGGAGAGGCGCCGCCGGATTGCGGCCTCGTCGAGGTTCCAGTCGTCGTTCTGACGCACATAGACCACGCCGCCGGTCATTCCCGAGCACAGCCACGGGCCGGGATCGCCCAGCACCACGGCGCGGCCACCCGTCATGTATTCGAACGCAAAGCCCTTGCAGTTCGCCCGGGCACCCAGTGCGCCCATGCGGTCGTCGATCGGTCCGTCGGGCTCGCCGCCCAGCACCATGTCCGCACCGGACAGGCGGATGCCCGCACGCGCGTCGGCATCGCCCTGGATCAGGAAGAGTCCTCGTTGTGCGCCGTAGGCGAAGGACTTGCCCACGTGGCCACCGACCCACTCGCCGGAATCGGAAAGGGCCTTGAGTACCTGCACCTCGCCCCCGAGAGAGCACTTGCCGACGCCGTCCTGCGCGCCGCCCGTCACCCGGATGCGCACGCCCTCCACGTTGAAGGCGGCCAGCCCGGAGCCCGTTGCGGCGCCATCGGTGAACCGCAGGTCCACCAGCGTGCCTGCATGACCCTCCGGGGCGTTCTCGGCCACCTTCGCCGTGAGGCCCTCGGGCATGTGCAGGCCCGTGCGGGCCCGGGCGATGACCCCGGCGAGGTCGGTGCCCAGGTTCCGGTCGCGCGCCGTCAGGTCGCTCTCCTCCACGGCGAGCACGGTCGCGGCCTCGAGGGCCTCCTGCGCGGCGTCCGGCGCCCGGTGGGGCGGGGGAGGCGCGAACGGCCGGAAGTACCGCTCGCCGTTGCCGGGGGCGCCCAGCATGCGGTCGTGCATGGGCGTGAGGAGGCCGTCCAGGTCCATCTCGGCGTGGTGTGAGATCTGCGCGAGCCGGGCGGACTGGCCGACGAGTTCCTGCACGTCGTCCACGCCCATCTCGCCGGCGATGCGCCGCATGGCCTCGCCCATCTCGGTGAAGTAGCGCAGCAGCGCCTCGACGGCGGGCTCGTACACGCGGGGCACGAAGCGCTTGAGGCCACGGTGCTGGGCCTCCTCCTCGTCCATCTGCGTGGCGATGCCCACATGGCAGGTATCCAACTGGCACCCGCGGCAGATCGTGCACCCGATCGCCACCATGGACGCGGTGCCGAACCCCAGGCGGTTGGCTCCCAGGCAGATGAGCTTGATGGCATCCACCGCCGTGCGGAGGCCGCCGTCGGCCCAGATCTCCACGCGGTCGCGGATCCCGGCCTCCACGAGCGCATGGTGGGCGAGCACCGTGCCGATCTCGCACGGAAGGCCAGCGCGGCGCAGGGCGTGCAGGCGCGCGGCGCCCGTGCCGCCGTCGAAGCCCGACAACGTGAGCACATCCGCCCCCGCCTTGGCGATGCCCACCGCAATCGTGCCGATGCCCGGCACCACAGGGACCTTCACGATCACCTTGGCATACGGGTTGGCCGTCTTGAGCTCATCGATGAGCTGGGCCAGGTCCTCGATCGAGTACAGGTCGTGGTTGTTCGAGGGGCTGATGAGGTCCGAGCCGACGGTGGCGTTCCGCGCCGCCGCGATGGCCTCGGTCACCTTGGAGCCGGGCAGGTGCCCGCCCTCGCCGGGCTTCGCGCCCTGGCCGATCTTGATCTCGATCCACTCCGAGGCGTTCATCAGCAGCGACGACACGCCGAACCGGCCCGACGCGATCTGCACCCCGCGGTGCTTCGGGTACTTGCCGTACATGTCGCGGATCTCGCCGCCCTCGCCGTTCATGCACAGCATGTCGGCGCGGAAGGCGGCCTCCGCATAGGCGCGGAAGGGCGTCTCGCCCTGGCTGCCGAACGACATCGAGGAGATGACGTACGGCAGCTCGTGCTCGCCCACGCGGCTCGATACCCGCTCTGCGGGGATGCGCTCGCTCTCGGGCGCCAGCTGCACGCCGATGGCATGGCGAAGCGCCACGGGCTGGTCGTCCTCGAGCGCCTGGCAGGTCTCGGCGAACTCCTCGTAGCCGCGCTCGCTGTTGGCCACCCGCGCGAGCGCCTTCCACACCTTCGGGTACATGCGCGGCAACTTCACCTTGCCGCCGCCGTCCTCGCCGGCGCGGATGACGCGCCCGTGCTCGGCAAGCACGTCCAGCCGGTCGAAGTCCAGGCCCCGGCCCTCGGAGGCGCAGAAGCCCGGGATCCCGAGGATGTCCAGGACCTCGGGGGTGACGCCGATCGCCGACACAAGGCGCCCGTAACCGCGGATTTCGTGGATCCCGAGGGTCGAGAGGACCTTTTCGAGGCCCTTCTGCAGGCCCTCCAGCAGGCGTCCGGCCGCGGCCTCGGGCTCGGGCGATCCATCCACGGCCTGCTCGACCATCGCGTACGGGCACACGGCGTTGGCCCCGACGCCGACGGCCACCACGATGTCGTGGACGTTGCGGATGCCGGCGGCCTTGAGGACCACGCTCACCCGTCGCCGCAGCGCCACGCCGTCCTCGTCGAACTCCTCGCGCAACGCCTTGTCCACCGCGGCGACGGCCAGGTGGGGATCACACACGCGCTGCTGGGACGTCGCCAGGCGATCCTCCAGCACGAGGATCTCCGCCCCGGCGCTCACCGCGTCGATCGCGGCCTCGCGCAGGCGCGCCACGTGCTCGCGCGTGGAGTGGTCGGTCGAGAAGTACAGGGGGAGGCGCGCGTAGCGGTCGGCCCATGCCGCCTCGACGTCCTCCATCACCGCCACGCCCTGCCCGGCGGCCACCCGTCGGAGCTCCGGCAGGCTCACCTGCACTCCCGGACGCATGGCGCCCAGGATGATGGGCATGCGCAGTTCGCAGCGCTGCGGCGGCTCGGGCTCCACGCCCTCGATCGGCGGACGCCGCCCCAGCACCACGCGCGTGGAGAAGTGCTCCACCTCGCGCTCGCGGTCGATGGCGGGGTTGGTGACCACGGCCACCGTCTCCTGCAGGTAGTCCGAGATCGGGAGCGGCACGGGGGACAGGGGACCGAGCGGGCCGTCCCACCCCAACGACCCGATCGGCTCGGCGCCGCGGTCGGCATGGAACTGCACCTGCTGCTTGTCGCCGTCGATCCAGCCCGCCGAGGCGAGGAGGTCGGCGAGGGGCGTCTCGGCCACCTCGGCCGGGGATGTGCTCCAGTCGCCGCCCACGGGCTCGAGGCCGCCGGCGAGCCGGGCGCGGGCCTCGCGGTGGGGCAGGCCGCCGCGGGCACTCGCGCGGGCGTGGACCTCGCGCTGCACCTCGGGGTAGGTGAGCACCCGCGGGGCCCCGCCCTCGCCGGTGACGAGCGCCACCTTCTCGCCCGGGGCGAGCGGTCGTGGATCGGCGGTCAGCTCATGCACCGGGACGATCCCCGGCTCGGACGACGCCACGTACATGTCCGCGGTCTCCACCCACCACAGCGGCCGGAGGCCAAGCGCATCCACCGAGAAGACCATCTCGTCGTAGGCACGTGCAGCGAGGGCGACGGGGCCCTGGGCGTAGGGCCCCCAGGCCTCGCGGTAGTGCACGTACAGGTCCTGCAGATCGGTTGGCAGTCGGTGCACCTCGCCGAGGATCGGCGGGAACGCGAACTCGACGGCCTCCATGAGGGAGAGCTGCTTCTCGAAGATGAGGCCCTCGAGCAGGCGGTTCAGGTCCTGCGAGTCCGATCCATCCCGCGTGATGGGAAGACCCAGCTGACGGCACTGCTCACGCAGCTGCGCGATGGTGTTGATCTCGCCGTTGTGGCCGAGGATGGCGAACGGCTGCACGCGGCTGAAGGTGGGATAGGTGTTGGTGGAGTACCGGTTGTGGGCAATCACCCGCGACGAGCCGAAGGTGGGCTCGGCGAGCTCGGGGTAGAAGGCCGGCAGCACCATCGGCTGGCCCAGCACCTTGTACACGCAGTCATTCGCGGAGAACGAGGCCACATGGCAGGTGAGCTCCTGCTCGATGGCCACCATCGCCCGGTAGCACTCGCGCGAGGCCGTGCCGGCATCCCCGGCCAGGAGTGCGAGCTGCCAGAAGACGGGCGGGTTCTCCGCGGCGCGGGGCCCGAGGGCCGAGCGGTCGGTGTCGCCCTCACGGCTGATCAGCACCTCCAGCCCATGGAGGCGGGCGACGTCGATGAGGCGCGGCAGCTCGGCATCGGCCTCGGCAGCGCCCTCGAAGAAGACGTGCGCGATCACGAACCGCGGGTCATTCGCGAGGGCCGGGTCGAGGCCGGCCTCGGCCAGTCGTACGGCCCAGAGCGGGCGGGGGATATCCACCTGCAGGCCGGAGCCGTCGCCCTCACCGTCCACGCTGCCGGCGCGGTGCACCATCATGTCGAGGCCCAGCAGCGCCCGCTCGACGATGTCATGGCTGGGGAGGCCGTCCCGGGTGGCAAAGGCCGCGAGCGCGCAGGCGTCATGCTCCCGGAGCTCGGGCAGGCCGGGAGGAGGGGTCGTCGCGAACGGCGCAGGCGTCGTCGTCAAGTGAGGCCTCTCAGGTGGAGTGGTGATTGCCGACGCGACACCGGGCGTCGGCCAGCCGAGGAGTAGTGAAGCCGTCCTGCCCCCCACTGTCAACGGGTTGAATGCCCCGGTTCGCGGCTACCATGGCCGCGCGTGATCGACGACGCCCGCGACCCCGAGCCGATGGAGCACCGGTGCCATTGGCATCCGGATCGCCCGACGCTCATCTCGTGCTCATCATGCGGCACCCCCATCTGCCCGGACTGCGCGCGCGAGGCGGCGGTGGGGCTGAAGTGCCCTGACTGCGCCGGTGGGCCCCGTCCCGGTTCGGTGGGGGGCCGCGCCCGGCGTCTGGACCTCGGCATGCGTACCGGGGGCGCACCGCTCACGGCGGGGATCATCGCCCTGTGCGTGGCGGTGGCCATCGTCGAACTGGCGCAGGGTGTCACGATCTCGGGCGCGAATGCCGGCATCGCGGTGGACCTTGGCCTCTATGGGCCGTTCGTCGCGGATGGCCAGTGGTATCGCATCATCACCTCGGCATTCGTGCACGCCGGGCTGATCCACCTGCTGTTCAACATGATCGTGCTGTGGTGGTTGGGTGGTGCCCTGGAGCGCTACGCCGGCACGATGCGCTTCGGGGCGATCTACGTCGCCAGCATCGTCTGGGGCGCCGCGGGCGCGCTCCTGCTGGCCCCCGACGCCCTGACGGTGGGGGCCTCGGGGGGGATCTATGGCCTCATGGCTGCGCTACTGGTGCTCGAGCGCCAGCAGGGGATCGCGCTCCTTGGCTCGAGCGTGGGGGTGTTCCTGCTGCTGAACCTCGCGATCACCTTCGTGATCCCGGGCATCTCCATCGGGGGCCACCTGGGCGGACTGCTCGGGGGCTTCCTGGCCGCTCTCGCGCTGTCCGCGCTGGGCCGCGGCCACATGGCCTACGGGCGCCTGGCCCCCGCGGTGGTGGCGGCGATGGCGGGCGTGCTGGTCGGCGGGTTCGCGCTGGCGGTGGTGGTCGCCTAGGCGTCATCGAGCAGGCGATGCGCCTCCTCGATGAGTGCGCTGGTGAGGTCCACGGCGGCGTCGACGTCGCCGGGGTGGCAGGCCTCGACGCTCGTGTGCACGTACCGCGTGGGGATGGAGATGCAGCCGGCGATCGCCCCGCGCCCGCTCATCTGCAGGCTGGCGGTATCGGTGCCACCCTTGTTCGACACATGCAGTTGATGGGGGATCCCCCGTTCCTCCGCAAGGGTGATGAGCAGGTCCACCAGCCCTCGGTGCCCGATGGCGCTCGCGTCCATCACGCGGATCGCGGCGCCCTCGCCGAGTCGGGTGGAGGGCCCGCTGGCGGGAGTGCCGGGGCCGTCATCTGCGGGGCAGGTATCGATGGCCACCGCGATGTCGGGTTCGATCCGGTGCGTGGCGGTCCGCGCCCCCCGGAGCCCCACTTCCTCCTGCGCCGTGGCCGTGGCGTGCAGTTCCATGGGCGCCGGCTGCGTGGCGCGCACGGCCTGGAGCATCACGTACACGCCCACGCGATCATCAAGGGCCTTGCCGGTGACGAGGTCGCCCACCTCGGCCAGGCGACGCACGCGCGAGGCCACGTCACCGGGCCGCACGACCTCGCGGGCGCGGTCGCCCGGCAGGCCGAGGTCGATCGTGAGGTCGTCCATCTTGGGGGCCTTGCCCCGCGCTGCTGCATCCAGCAGGTGCACCGGGGTGGTGCCCACGATGCCCGGCACGTCGCGCGCGCCGTGGATCAGCACGCGCTGGCCCACCAGCGTGCGCGCGTCCCAGCCCCCGAGGGGCACGAACGAGGCGAAGCCGCGGTCGTCGACGTGGGTGATCATGAGCCCGATCTCATCCATGTGGGCGGCCAGCATGAGGCGCCCCCTCGGAGCGCCGGACGCGGCGCGCACGCCGTCCAGGCACCCCATCGCGAGGTCGTCCACGCGGTCGGTCGTCGCGCCCAGGTGCCGGCGCACGATCTCCCGCACCCGGTCCTCCGCCCCGGGCGGGCCGGATGCCTCGGTGAGCTCGGCGAGCAGGGCGGTGTCCATCAGCCGGCCCTTCCCATCAGGCCCCGGCCCCCGCGGCGTCATCGGCGAACGGGTCGCGGATGGCCCACAGCGCCAGATTCGCGGCCACGAGCGTGATGAGCCCGGGGATCAGCCAGATGCCGCCGCACGCGAGGAAGCCCCCGCAGCCACCGATGTAGAGGAGCGTGCTGCCGAGGGCCGGCGACCGCCGGACCACGATCGCCCCGCCCACGGTGATGATGGCCATGAGGAATGCGACGGCGCCGGCCCAGCCCCCGGTGCGGTAGTCGAAGGTGTAGAAGACGCCCCCGAGCGAGAAGGCATCGATCGCCACGAACGCGGCGAGCACGCTCAGCACGGCGCCCACCCCGCCGATGACGGCGCAGGCGGGGCGCAGCCGCTGCTGCAGCGAGGCCACCCGGCCGGTGCTCATGCGCAGTCGAGGACGAGCTTGCCGAAGTGCAGGCCCGCCTCCTCGCGTGCGTGGGCCTCCGCGGCCTCGGCGAGCGGGCGCACGCTGTCGATGACCGGGGTCCAGTCCTGGGCATCCACGGCGTTCAGCAGCGCACGGAATTCGGCGGGGCTTCCCATGGTGGTGCCCAGCAGGCCCACCTGGCCGAGGGTGACGGGACGGACCATCAGTTCCACCTTGGCGCCGCCCGTGCCGCCGAACACCACCACCCGTCCGCCGGGAGCGCAGGAATCGATGCTGCCCGCCCACGTGGAGCCGACGGAGTCGATCACCACGTCCACGCCACCGCCGTTGGCCTCCTTCACCGCCGCGGGCCAGTCGTCGCCGGCCGTGGCGTAGTTCACGCCCGCGTCGGCGCCGAGCGCCGCCGCCCGCTCGAGCTTCTCGTCGGATGACGAGGTGACGACCACGCGGCAGCCGGCCGCCTTGGCCAGGTTCAGCGCGAAGGTGGCGACGCCGCCGCCGATGCCGATGACCAGCACCGTCTCGCCGGGGCGCGCCTGCCCCCGCGTGAACAGCGCCCGCCATGCCGTGAGCCCTGCCAGCGGCAGCGCGGCGGCCTCGTGCCACGAGAGGCGCGCGGGCTTCGGGAACACATTGGCCGCGGGGATAACGATCTGCTCGGCGTAGGTGCCCTGGTCCGGGCCACCGAGGATCCGGAAGCCCCGGCCGGGTGCACGCTGGTCATCCTCCCACGAGAGCGAGGGCAGGATGATGACCTCATCGCCCTCCGCGACCCCGGTGACCCCGGCGCCCACCGCATGCACGACCCCGGCACCGTCGGAGCCCGGCGTGAGGGGCAGGGGCACCTTCGCGACGCCCTTTCGCACGAAGACATCGCGACGGTTGAGCGCCGCGGCCCGCAGGGCGAGATCGTCAGCGCCGGGGGCGGTGTCACTGTCGGCGATGCGATCTTGCCAAAGTGCGGTGGCGGCGGCCATCTCGCCCCCCAAACCCAAGTCAGCAATAGTGATGGCAACTTCGCGCATTTCTGCCGCGCGCCTTGT
>JAUROO010000045.1 GCA_030829765.1 Miltoncostaeales bacterium
AAGTACCAGAAGAAGCACAAGCTGCCCATGAACGGCAGGGTGGACGCGCGCACCCTGCGGGCGCTGGTGGGGAAGATCCAGGTGAATCTCTCTGCGCGCACCCTCACGCTGTACCGCGACGGGAAGAAGAAGAAGACCTACCGCGTGGCCGTGGGCACCGCGCAGTACCCGACCCCCATCGGCACCTACAAGATCGTGACGAAGCAGAAGAACCCCACGTGGAACCCGCCCGACTCCCCATGGGCCGAGGGGCTCGGGCCGATCCCGCCCGGTGACGGCAACCCGCTCGGCACGCGGTGGATCGGCACCTCGGCCCCTGCGATCGGTATCCACGGCACCTACGCCGACTACTCCATCGGCAGCGCGGCCAGCCACGGCTGCCTGCGCATGCACATCCCCGAGGTGGAGGAGCTCTACGAGGACGTGGCCGTGGGGATGCCCGTGGAGATCACCTCCTGACCCACGCCCCGGGCGTGCCGGCGCTGGATGACGCCGGCTTCGACGCGCACCTGAGCCGTGCGGTTCCGGTGCTGGTGGACTTCTGGGCACCGTGGTGCGTGCCGTGCGAGAAGCTCTCGCCGGTGGTCGAGGCACTCGCCCGCGAGATGGAGGGCCGCCTGGACGTGGCCGCACTGGACGTGGACGCCAACCCCGCGGCCGCCTCGCGCCACGCGGTGCTCTCGCTGCCCACCCTCATCCTGTTCCGCGACGGCCACGAGGTGGCGCGCCTCACGGGCACGCCCTCGGAGAAGAAGATCCGCAGGATGCTGTCGCAGCACCTGCCCTGACTAGCCTTTCGGGGCCGCACCCCGGTGCCAGGCACGTAACCGTCGAGCCGGAGACGACATGACCGACCAGCCCATGCCCCCCATGTACTTCAGCCTGCGCACCGTGCAGCCGTTCGCGAAGATGGAACTGCGCGCCGTGGACGGCGAGGACGGAGTGGACCTGACGATCGCCGACGGCGAGGTGGTGGGAATGCTCCTGCCGGACGTCCGGCTGCTGAAGCGCATTGAGGAGATCTGCGAGAAGGCCGGCGTGGACCCCGCTGAGTGCTGGAAGCGCGTGCGCGGCGACGTGGACCTGTCGGTGAAGATCCGCGAGAAGACCGGCTAGGGGGACAGGCCCCGGGGGGCGGGATCGTCGCCCTAGCCCAGGGCGCTGACCAGCTCGGCGGCCTCCACGGCGCCGATGCGGCCGGTCTTCACCATCCCGACCTCGCCCGACGGGGCGATGACGATGCCTGCGGGCACGCTCCAGATGGGAAGCGCACCGGCCTCGGGGTGCTCATCCAGGTCCACATCCACGATCTCATGCCCGCGGGCGGCATCGTGGATGGCCGCCCTGGCCGGCCCGCAGCGCGGGCAGTTGTCGGCCGTCACCACCAGCAGCCAGGGACCGCTGCCGGACAGGCCGAAGGCGCTCTTCAGGTCGTGCGCCGAGCCGGCGCGCCGGGCGATCTGCTTCCAGGCGATGCACCCCACGCAGATACCGCTGATGGCCGAGAACAGGGCCACGGCCGCCACCATCCCGGTGAGGATCCATCCGGCGGTGGGTACCCCCGCGTAGAGCAGCACGATGGCGGCGGCCAGCATGACCAGGGCGATCCACTGGGCGAACCGGACCGGACGCGAGGGCTCGAGTTCCGCGGGCTTCACGGGGAGCAGGGCGAAGAGATAGGCCACGGGCGACCAGCGGGGGCCGATGAGCGCGAGGGCGATCAGGGCGGCGGCCACCGCCACCACGGCCGGCGTCTGGAACAGCACCGCCTCGAGGCACAGCAGGCCCGTGATGGCCTGCGCGAAGCGGGGCGCCCACGGGTGCACGGCCGCGGGAGTGCGGGAGGGAAGCGCGAAGGTGCTCATGTAGAGGGGATTCTTATGCGAGCGATAAGGAGATTGCAACCGGCTCGGCGTCGAGCTCGCCGTCCTCGCGGTGCAGGGGGGTGAACGGCACCCCGTGGCCCACGGTGAGATCGGTGGCCAGCACCTCGCCGGCGATCCACGCGCGATGGGCATCGATGGCCTCGCGGATGCGGGCCGACCCGTCGAGGTGCAGCACGATCCGGTCCTCCACCTTCAGGTCGGCCGCACGCCGGGCGGTCTGGATGGCACGCACCAGGTCGCGCGCCAGACCCTCCATCTCGAGCTCGGGGGTGATGTCGGTGGCCAGGCCCACTGCCAGCGCGCCGCCCTCTGCGACGGCGTAGCCCTCGGTGGGCCGCACCTCGCGCAGCAGGTCGTCATCGTTCAGCACCTGCTCCACGCCGTTCACGCTGACCGTCACCGACTGCCCCGCATCGAGGGCCGTCACTGCGGCCGTGGCGTCCAGCGCGGCAACTGCCTGGGCCATCGCGGGCATCTCCTTGCCCATCCGCGGGCCCAGCGTGCGGTAGTTGGGCTTGAGGCTGACCTCCACCAGCCCGCCGGCATCGGTGACGAACCGCACGGCGCGCACGTTCAGCTCCTCCGCCACGATGCCCGAGAGGCCCTCGAGCGCCCTCGCCGTTGCCGGCGGGCATGCGATGACGGCCTCGGCCAGCGGCTGGCGCACCTTCAGCTTGGCCTCCTTGCGGGCCGAGCGGCCGAGGGTGGTGGCCTCCATGGCTGCAGCCATCGCCTGCTCCAGGTCCTCATCGCGACGACCGCCCGGGGCCGGCCAGTCCGCCAGGTGCACGCTTGGCGCAGCGGATGCATCGTGCACGGCCACGAGGTTGTCCCACATCTCGTCCGCCACGAACGGGCAGAAGGGCGCCACCAGCAGCGCGATGGTGGTGAGGCACTCATGCAGCGTGGCGAATGCCGCCGCGGTGTCCGCGCGGTCGTCGCTGCGCCAGAACCGGCGTCGCGAGGTGCGCACGTACCAGTTGGAGAGATCATCGACCAGGTCCTCGAGCGCGCGGCCCGCCGCGGTGGGGTCGTACTCGGACAGCCGCGCCGTGACGTGCTCCACCGTGGCATCCAGGCGCGACAGCGCCCACCGGTCCATCGCCGGGCGCCCGGCCACGGGCGGGGAATCCTCGCCGGGTCTCCAGCCGTCGGGCAGCGCCGCGTAGGTGACCAGGAACGCGTAGGTGTTCCACAGCGTGAACAGGAACCTGCGCCGGGTCTCATCCACCACGTCCAGGCTGAACCGGAACGACTCCCACGGGCTCTGGGCCGTGAACAGGTACCACCGGAAGGCATCCGCCCCGGCATGGTCGATGACGGTCCACGGCTCCACCACATTGCCCTTGGACTTGCTCATCTTCTGGCCGTCGGCATCGAGGATGAGCCCCAGGCACACCACGTTGCGGTACGGGGCCTCGTCGAAGAGCAGCGTGCCCTCCGCCAGCAGCGAGTAGAACCAGCCGCGCGTCTGGTCGAGCGCCTCGCACACGAAGTCCGCGGGGAACCGGCCCGAGAGGTCATCGGGGCCCCCGAACGGGTGGTGGTGCTGCGCGAAGGGCATGGCGCCGGAGTCGAACCACACATCGGCGACCTCGGGGACCCGGTGGGCGGTGCCGCCGCATGCGCAGCGCACAGGGATGTCATCCACCCAGGGACGGTGCGGGTCCAGGTCGTCCGGCACCTCCACCGTGGCCCGCTCGCGCAAGTGCGCGAAGGAGCCGATGGCGGTCACCTCGTCGCAGTCACTGCAGCGCCAGAACGGAAGCGGGGTGCCCCAGTAGCGCTCGCGCGAGATGGCCCAATCGATGTTGCCCTCCAGCCACCGGCCGAACCGGCCGTCGCGCACGTGCTCCGGGTGCCATCCGACAGAGGCGTTCAGCTCGAGCATGCGGTCACGCACCTCGGTGGTGCGGATGTACCAGGACGGCTTGGCGTAGTAGAGCAGCGGGGTCGAGCACCGCCAGCAGTGGGGGTAGGAGTGCTCGTACGGCTTCTCGCGCAGCACGCGCCCGCGGGCGGTGAGGTCGTCGATCAGCAGGCGGTCGGCATCCTTCACGAACCGCCCCTCGGCGAGCGGCACCTTCGCGGTGAAGAGCCCCTGGCGGTCCACCGGGTTCGGGGCGTCCAGGCCGTGCTCGCGCGCGGCGCCCATGTCGTCCTCGCCGAATGCCGGTGCGATGTGCACGATTCCCGTGCCGTCCTCGGTGGTGACGAAGTCGCTCATCACCACCACATGCCTGCCCGGGATGAGGTCGAACGGTGGCGCGTACCCCATCCCCGCGAGCTCTGACGCGGGCATCACCCGCTCGACGACCGCATCGTCACCCATCACCGCGGAAACCAGCGCCTCGGCCATCACCAGCCGCTCGTCGCCCGCCACCACCACGGCGTAGTCCACCGACGGGTTGATGGCGGCGGCCTGATTGGCGGGGAGTGTCCACGGGGTCGTGGTCCACACCAGCAGGGACATGCCGTCGCCGGTGGGGAACTTCACGTAGATGGACGGGTCCGTGACGTCCTTGTACCCCTGCGCGACCTCGTGGCTGCTCAGCGCGGTGCCGCAGCGCGGGCAGTACGGCACCACCTTGTCCGACTCGTACACGCGGCCGGCGTCGAAGAGGGTGGCGAGGCTCCACCACACGCTCTCGACGTAGTCGGTGTCCATGGTGCGGTAGGCCGCGGAGGTGTCCACCCAGAACCCGATGCGCTCGGTGAGGCGCTCCCACTCGTCCAGGTACTCGCCCACCGACTCGCGGCAGCGGGCATTGAACTCGGCGATGCCGAATGCCTCGATCTCCGGCTTGCCGCTGATGCCCAGCTGCTTCTCCACCTCGAGCTCCACGGGCAGGCCGTGGCAGTCCCACCCCGCCTTGCGCTCGACGTAGCGGCCCCGCATGGTGTGGAAGCGCGGGAAGATGTCCTTGAACACCCGCGACAGCACGTGGTGGGACCCCGGACGTCCGTTGGCCGTGGGTGGCCCTTCGTAGAACACGTACGGGTCGGCGCCGCGGCGCATCTCCACGCTGCGCCGGAATACATCGCCCTCGCGCCAGCGCGCAAGCACGCGTTCCTCCATGGACGTCCATCCGGACGCGGGCCCCACGGGCTTCCAGCCACTCATGCTGCGGCCCTCTCCCCGGCCTCGAAGGCCCTCACGCCGCTCACGACCTCATGGAAGTCGTCGAACGGGATGTACTCCCGGCCCTGCTCATCGAGCCACTCCGCCAGGCCCGCCCGCGCGAACACCAGGTCGGCGATTCCTGACACGCAGCGGTCGCTGATGCCGTCGCCCACGTAGATGACCGGCTCGCCATCGTGGCGCATGCGCACCGCATGCCTCTTGCACCGGCGATCGCACAGCCCGCACACCTCGCCCCGATCGTCCGAGAACACCAGGGTGCAGCCATCGGAGGAGAACAATGCCTCGTTGGAGACCACCTCCAGGTGCCCGAGCCCCATGTCGCCCAGCACGAGGTCGATCACCGACCGGAACCCGGCGGACATCACCACGAGGCGGTGGCCGGCCCGTTCGGCGTACGCCACCAGGTCGGCGAACCCCGGGCGCACCCCCGCGCGCGCGCGCACCAGCTCGGCGATCTCGCCGGGCGTGGCGTGGACCGTGCGGAACTGCTCGGCCATCGCCTGCTCGATCGTGATGCGCCCTGCGCGGAGATCGGGCTCCAGTTCGTCCCACACGCCCCTGCGCCCGTGCTCGTCGACGATGACGTGCAGGGTGTCGCGCAGGGTGATCGTGCCGTCGAAATCCACGGCGAGCAGGAGCGGGGCCACGGCCGGTGAGGCTACCAACGACGTCGCTACCATGATCCGCGTGCAGGAGCAGCAGCCATAGACGCGCCCCGTCCCGTGTTCATCCACGGCGCCGGCCGCACGCCCGCCTCGTGGGGTCCTCAGCTCGCCCGGTTCGAGGGCGCCCTGGCGGTGGCCCTCCCGGGCCATCCCGATGGCGCACCCCTTCACGGCACCCCGGCGATGGCCGACTGGGTCATCGCCGAGATGGAGGGCGTGCCCGGACCGCTCGTGCTGGTTGGCCACTCGCTGGGCGGGGCCGTGGCCCTGCAGGTTGCGCTGACCCGCCCGGATCTGGTGGCCGGCCTCGTGCTGGTGTCCACCGGCGCCCGCCTGCCGGTGCCCGACGAGGCCATCGCGCGCATCGACCTGGACTTCGAGGCCGAGTGCGCGCGCATGGTGGAGCAGTCGTGGCTGCACCATGAGCCGGAGCTGATCCGGCGCGGCACGAACTCGGTCATCGCGATGGGTCCGGAGAGCCTCCGCGCCGACTACGTGGCGGCGCGCGAGCACGACCTGCGCGGACGGCTCGGGGGTGTCGGCACCCCCGCCCTGGTGGTGAGTGGCGAGGAGGATCCGCTGGTGCCCACCTGGTTGTCGGAGGAACTCGCGGATGAACTCCCCGATTCCTCGCTGGCCGTCATCGCCGACACGGCGCATGTGCCGCAACTCGAGCGCCCTGAGATCGTCGACCTCCTCGTCGCGGCGTTCCTCGCGCGCCTCGAGCAGGCGCTTGCCGGGGACGCATGACCGGGGCCCGACGCGCAGCGGACCACCCGATCGCGATCCTCGTCAACCCGCGGTCCACTGCCGCCCAACCCGGGCTGACCGAATACGCCGAGGCACAGCTTGCGCCGCTCGGGGTGCGCGCGGTGCTGACCACGCAGGAACGTGGGCACGCGGCCGACCTGGCGCGGCTCGCCACGCAGGAGCACGAAGCCCTTACCGTGGTGACGCTGGGCGGCGACGGCACCGCCGCCGAGGCCGCGGGCGCGCTGGTGGGCACCGGAGCCGCGCTCGCGCCCATGCCCACCGGCAGCACCAACGTCTTCGCCCGCACCATCGGGTGGCCCATGCAACCGCGCCTGGCGATCGACCGGCTCGTCGATGCCATCGCAGGGGGCCAGCACGCGGCCCCCGTCACCATCGGCCATGTCGAAGCCGGTGACGACGAGCGCTTCTTCATCGTCAATGCCGGCGTGGGGATCGATGCCGAGGCCGCCGACCTCGTGGAGCGCCATCCGCAATGGAAGAAGCGCGTGGGACAGGCATGGTTCGCCAGCGCCACGGCCCTTGCTGCCGCGCGCCAGTGGCGCAGGCCGCTGATGCGCGTGGCCATCGACGGAGGCACGCCCTTCCCCCTGGCTTCCATCAGCGTCGCCTGCACCCGTCCGTATGCGTATTTCCGCAGCCGGCCCTTTGACCTCATCCCCGATGCCGGGCACGAGGGCGCGCTGGGCTGGCTGGGGGCGGTATCGCGCGGACTGGGAGGTCCCGGCATCGCCGCAGCCGGCGCGCTCACCGGTGCCTGGCATCTGGGATCGTCCCGCGTCGCCCATGGCATGGCCACCGAGTCCATCGTCATCGACGACGGGGACGGCGTGGCCCTCCAGGCCGACGGCGAGGCCCTGGGGCGCCACCGGCGCGTCGTCATGCGGCCCGCCACCGGACTGCTGGTACTGCGCGGCGACGGCCTGACGGCCTAGATACCGGTCCCGGTCACCAGATCGTCGAGGTGGGCGTCGATGCGGCGCCCCAGCATTGCGAGCGCCCGCGTGCTGCCGGGCCCCCCGTGGCGCGCCAACAGGCAGAGGGTGGCTCGCACCTCGCGCATCGCGGACGCAGCACCCGCGGGCAGGCTGCCGCCGTCCGAGGGGCCGGGGGGTGGCCACCCCGCAGGCCGTCCGAGCAGCAGGGGCGCGATCACCCTGCGCGTGCCGGACACCACCAGGTCGAACTCCGCGTCGGGCAGGCCGGCGCGGGCATCATCGAGGATGTCCCGCACCAGTGGCCAGGGGTCCGACGGCTCGCCGTCGGGCAGCGCGCGCGCAAGGGCCGCGGGGTCATCGATATCCGCGAGGCGCGCGGGGTCCATCCGGCGCACGGAGGGATCGTCCTGATCCCCCACGGTCAGCCGGGCGGGGGCGTCCCGCGACCCGTGGCCATGCCCATGCCGCCCTCCGGGTCGCGCAGCGGTCCCAGCTTGCGGAACCGCTCGCGGCGGGCGCGCCGGCGCTCCACCGGGGGCATTGCACCCAGGTCGGTCAGGGCGCGGTAGATGTACTGGTCCAGGATCTCGGCGGCCTGCTCGTGGTCGGTATGCGCCCCGCCATCGGGCTCGGGCACCACGGCGTCCACCACGCCCCACCGGTAGCAATTGGCGGCCGTCGGCTTGAACGCCTGCGCGGCCTGGCGGGCCTTGCTGGCATCGCGCCACAGGATGGCCGAGGCGCCCTCCGGGCTGATGACCGAGTAGGTGCTGTTCTCCAGCATGAGGACACGGTCCGCCACCCCCAGGCCCAACGCGCCACCGGAGGACCCCTCGCCGATGATCACCGCGAGCGTGGGCACGTCCAGCCGCCACATCATCTGGATGCTGCGGCTGATCGCGCCGCCCTGTCCGCGCTCCTCGGCGCTCGCCCCCGGGAAGGCGCCCGGTGTGTCGATGAGGGTCACCACGGGTATTCCCAGGCGGTTTGCGATCTCCATCACACGCATGGCCTTGCGGTACCCCTCGGGGCCCGCCATGCCGAAGTTGCGGAAGGTGCGCTCGTTGGTGTCACGGCCCTTCTGCTGGCCGATGAATGCCACGGGGCGATCGTGAAACCGCCCGAATCCGGCGACCATCGCATGGTCGTCGCCGAACAGGCGGTCGCCGTGGACCTCCTCGAAGTCCGAGCACATCCGGGTGATGTAGTCGAGCGTGTAGGGGCGCTCCGCATGGCGCGCGAGCTGCACGCTTGCCCACAGGTCGTCGTCCACGGCCTCGGGTGCGCGCCGCACCTTCTCGGCCACCTTGCGCACGAAGCGCCCGCCGCCGCGCTCGCTCATTCCGGGTCCTCCCCGTCCGGGGATCCCGGCCTGATGCGGTCCATCACCTTGCGGGGCAGTGACTGCACGGCGCCCGCCGCGCGCTGCGCACCGCCCTGGGCCCACTGCAGCGCCGGGGACCCCATGGCTCCCGGCCCCTCGAGCTCGGGCCGACGCAGGATGTGCAGCACGCGCCCGATGCGCTCGGCCAGCTCGCGCCGATCCACCACGGCGTCCACCTGGCCGTTCTCCAGCTGCCGCTCCGCGCGCCCGAAGTCGGAGGGCAGCACCTCGCGGGTGGTCTCCTCGATCACGCGGGGACCGCTGAAGGCAATGAGCGCACCGGGCTCCGCGTACGTGATGTCGCCGAGCGATGCGAAGGATGCCCACACGCCACCCGTGGTGGGATGGGCCAGCACCACCACCACCGGCACCCGGGCCTCGGCGAGCGCGTCCAGCGCGATGACCGTCTTGGCCATCTGCATCAGCGCGAGCGTGCCCTCCTGCATGCGCGCGCCGCCCGAGGCCGCGACCACGATGAGCGGCTGGCCCTTCTGGGCGGCGTGGTCGCAGGCGCGTGCCAGCTTCTCGCCCACCACGGCACCCATGCTGCCGCCCATGTACGAGAAGTCCATGATCGCGGCCACGGCGGGCACATGGCGGACCTCCAGCTCGGCGCACACGATGGCCTCGCCCAGCCCGGTGGACTTCTCCGCATCGGCGATGCGCTCGGTGTACGGCTTGAGGTCGGTGAACTGCAGCGGGTCCGCTGCGCGCAGCTCGGGCCACAGCTCGACATATCCCCCGGGCTCGCCCAGCTGCTCCATCCGCTCGCGGGCCGTCACCGCGAAGTGGTGGCCGCATGCCGGGCACACGCGCAGGTTGCGCTGCATCTCGTCGGCCGAGTAGTGGCTGTCGCACTTGGGGCAGGTGCCGGCATCCGCGGAGATCTTGCGCGGGCGGGCGTCGCGGTGCGCCAGCTGGCGCAGGCGATCGACCGACACGTGGATGTTGCGCCCGACGCGACTCATGCGGCGTGCATCATCGCATGGACTCCGGCCGATGGATGGGCGTCGCGCCCGTTGCCAACCAGTCCTCGACCGCCTTGCGGTAGGTCGGCACCAGGCGCGCCTCGTGCCGGTGCTCCAGCAGGTCACGGGCCGCCACCTCGGGGGACCGGCCGCGCAGGCGCAGCACCGCATACGCCACGAACAGCGAGCGGCGGCGGCCGCGCTGGCAGTGGATGAGCACGCGGGCATGGGGGTCGTCGTCCAGCCAGCCGGCAGCGATCTCGGCGGCCTGCGCCCACTTCTCCGGCGGCTGATGGCGGCCATGGTCCCACATGGGGGCCACCGCGACGTTGCGGTCGCCGAACACCTGCCGCTCGGCCGAGAGATCCTGGCTGAAGTGCGTCTGCAGGCGCGCCCGGCAGTTGACCACGTGGGTCACGCCCTCCCGGGCGAGTTCCTGCAGGCTCTCGGGCGTGGGCACGCTGCCCACGGCGATGCGCTCATCGCCGATCCAGGTCCACGGACGGGTCTTCGTGCCGGGCCCGTACAGGCGCGTGGCCACGCGGAACCAGGCGTCACGGAACGGCGTGAACGCCACCCGCATGCGGGACGGGAAGTGGGGCCCCGCGTGCCCGGACCGCGCCATCAGCGCTCCACGCGTCGGAACGCCAGCGTGGCGTTATGGCCGCCAAAGCCGAACACGTTCGACAACGCCACGTCCACGTCGGCTTCGCGGGCCTGCCCCAGCACGTGGTCCACGCCCTCGCACTCGGGGTCGAGGTCGGTCACGTTGATGGTGGGTGGCACGACGCCGTCGCGCACGGCCAGGGCGGTCAGCGCGGCCTCCAGCCCGCCAGCCGCGCCCAGGGTGTGGCCGTGCATGGACTTCGTGCTGCTCACCATGGTGCGCGCAGCGATGTCCTCGCCCAGGGCACGCCGGATGACGCGGATCTCGGAGGGGTCGCCCACGGGGGTCGAGGTGCCATGGGCATTCACGTAGTCGACATCCGCAGCATCGAGGCCGGCGTCGGCGAGGGCCATGGTCATGGCGAGGGCGGGCCCCACGGCCGTGGGGTCGGGCTCGGTGATGTGGTGGGCATCGCCCGACAGGCCGTAGCCCGCGAGCTCACAGATGATGTCCGCCCCGCGATCGAGGGCGTGCTGCATCTCCTCGAGCACGATCACTGCACCGGCCTCGCCCATCACGAAGCCGTCGCGACCCAGATCGAACGGCCGGCTGGCGCTGGCGGGATCATCGTTGCGGGTGGAGAGCGCCTTCATGGCGTTGAAGCCGGCAATGCCCACCAGGGCCACCGCGCCCTCGGTGCCGCCCGCGATCATCGCGTCGGCACGCCCAAGGCGGATGTGGTCGAAGGCATCGCCGATGGCGTGGTTGGCCGATGCGCAGGCGGTGGTGCTGCACGAGAGCGGGCCCTTCAGGCCCAGTTCCATCGAGGCCTGCGCCGCACCCATGTTCGCGATGATCGTGGGGATGAACAGCGGCGACACACGCGTGGGGCCGAGGTCCCGCAGCCGCACGGTCTGATCGTGCCAGGTCTGGATGCCGCCGATCCCCGAGCCGATCAGCACGCCCATCCGCTCGGAGGACACCGTGCCCGCGATCCCGGAGTCCTCGTAGCCGAGCATGGCCGCCGCGACACCCAGGTGCGAGAAGCGGTCCATCCTGCGCGCGGTCTTCCGATCCAGGAACTGCTCGATGTCGAACGACTCCGGCACCTCGCAGGCGAAGTGCGTGGCGCAATCGGCAGGATCGAACTGCCGGATGGGCGCGGCCGTGGAGGTGCCCGCCTTCGCGGCGTCCCAGACCTCGTCCCGGCCGATGCCGAGCGGTGACACCAGCCCGACGCCGGTGATGACAACGCGGCGCAGGCCGCGTCCGTCTATGAGCGTGGTCGCCATGGTGCCTCCCGCCTACATCCCCAGGCCGCCGTCCACCGGGATGACCGTCCCGGTGATGAACGACGCCGCATCCGAGCACAGGAACGCCACGATCCCCGCGACGTCCTCCGGTGCACCGAGTCGTCCCAGGGGGGTGTGGCCGATCAACTGCTCCTTGATGTCGTCCGACAGCACGTCCGTCATGTCGGTGCTGATGTACCCCGGGGCGATGGCATTGGCCCGCACCCCGCGTCCACCCGCCTCCTTGGCGAGTGACTTCGTCATGCCGATGAGACCGGCCTTCGCGGCAGCGTAATTCACCTGACCGGCATTGCCCATCAGGCCCACCACCGATGAGATCGCCACGATGGACCCGGCGCGGCGCTTCATCATGCCGCGCAACGCCGCGCGCGCGCAGTAGAACGACCCCGACAGGTTGGTGTCGATCACCGCGCGCCAGTCGTCGTCGCTCATGCGCATCATCAGGCCATCCCGCGTGATGCCGGCGTTCAGGACCAGCGCGCCAAGTGGTCCAAGCGCCTCCTCGGCACCTGCCACCACCGCGTCGGCCTGCGCAGGATCGGAGATGTCGCCCTGCACCACGGCCGCGGCCATGCCGGCTGCCCGCACCGCGTCAGCCGTCGCGACCGCACCGGCCTCGTCGGCGACGTACCCCACCGCCACGTCATGTCCGGCAGCGGCCAGCGCGAGGGCGCACGCCGCGCCGATGCCGCGGCTCGCGCCGGTCACCAGCGCAACGCTCATGCCATCACCCCGGCGATTCCCCCAAGGCCCTCGGGCCCGGACACCTGGTGCAGTACCGCATCGCGCTTCACGCGCTTGACCAGTCCGGACAGCACCCGGCCGGGTCCGAGCTCGACGAACCTGTCGGCGCCCATCGCCACGGCGGTCTCCACCGCATGGCCAAAGCGCACCGGGGAGGTCAGCTGGTCCAACAGCACCGCGCGCATGCGATCGGCGGGCTCGACCTGCGCGGTGGTGGTGCACAGGAACTGCGGATCGGGGGGCTGCGGGTCCCACGCCTCGAGCGCGGGCGCCAACCGGGCCGATGCGGGCTCCATCAGGGGGCTGTGGAAGGCACCGCCCACCTTCAACGGGGTGCCCTTGACCCCG
>JAUROO010000046.1 GCA_030829765.1 Miltoncostaeales bacterium
ATCATGGCCGCCGTGCCCTCATAGAGCTTGAGGGCGACATTGCCCGTGAAGCCATCGGTCACGATGATCCGCGCCTTGCCCTTCGGGATGTCACGGCCCTCGATGTTGCCGATGAATCCGGGGGTGCCATCCAGTAGCGCATAGGCCTCCTGCACCAGTTCGGTGCCCTTGCCGGCCTCCTCTCCGATGGTGAGGATGCCCACCGTGGGCTCGTCGATGCCGAGGATGTCCCGGCCCAGCACGCGCCCCATCACGGCGAACTGCGCGAGGTACTCCGGCCGGCACTCGGCGTTCGCGCCCCCGTCGATCATCACGATCGGGCCGGCGATGGACGGCATGGGCACGGCCAGGCCCGGGCGGATCACGCCCGGCAACCGCCGCAGGATGAGCGTGGACGCCGCGAGCATCGCACCGGTGTGGCCCGCGGAAATGACGGCGCCCGCCGGACCCTCGTGCACCTGGCGGCATGCCACCACCATCGAGGCGTCGGGCTTGGACCGCACGGCCTTCACCCCGTCCTCTGCGGAGTGGATGCGGTCGGCGGCATGCACCACCTCGATGTTCGATGGGATGTCCCCGTGCTGCTCGAGCGACCGCTCGAGCGACGGTGCATCACCGACGAGCAGGATCCCCACGCCCTGCCGGGCCGCCTCCACGGCGCCCGCCACGGGCACCTGGGGCGCCTTGTCGCCGCCCATCGCATCGACGGCGACGACGACCTCGGACATCGGGCTCAGGCGCCGGTGTCGACGACCGCGCGACCCTTGTAGTGGCCGCACACCATGCAGACGTGGTGGGGCATCACGGGAGCCGTGCAGCGCGGGCAGCGACCGAGGCGCGTCGCCTGGATCGAATGGGTGGCGCGTCGCTTGTCACGACGGGCACGGGACGTCTTGCGCTTGGGAACGGCCAACGTGGCTCCTGTCAGGGACCTGGTCCGGAACGACGCGGGAGACTAGCGCCTCAGCCGCGGTGCGGGCAAGCGGTGCGGGCAAGCGGTGCGGGTCGGACGGGTCATGCGTCGTCATCCTCCCCCTCCGCGAGGCGCTCGCGCAACTCGCCGAGGGCCGCCCACCGCGGGTCGGTGGCATCGTCCGCGCAGTCGCACGACCCCTCGTTGAGGTTGGTGCCGCAGCGCGGGCACAGGCCGGCGCACCCCTCCGTGCACAGCATGGACATGGGCATGGCCTCCGCCACCGCATCGCGCGCCCAGGACGCCACGTCGAGTTCCATCCGCAGGGGCCCGGACAGGTACTCGCAGTCCAGGTCGTCATCGGGCGCGTCATCGCCCGCGCGACCGGATGCCTGGAAGTCCCGGGCGTCCACCTGCACGTCCACGGACGACGATGCCAGGCAGCGCTGGCACGGCCCCGTGAGCGTCGCCACGAGGCGCAGCCGAAGGCCGAGGCCCGACCCGGACGAGGCCACGTCCACACGGGCCGGCACCTCCCGGGGCTCAGGCGCGTACACCTGCCCCCCCATCACCATGTCGGGAAGGGCAATGGGCGCATCGACCCGTGCGCCCGCGCCGGGCGCCAGGTCGAGGCGGCGGAGGTCGATGACCCCCGTCGGCTCGTCCCCACGCGCCCCGCTCACGGGATCAGTAGTCGGACGAGGACTCGTCGGTGACGAAGGGGCCATCACCCGCGCGGTCCTCAGGCTTGCCCTGCAGGCGCTCGCGCCCGCGGCGCACGGCGGCCGTGAACTTCTCGAGGTTCACCTCGAGCGTGCCCAGCACCTCATCGGCGTAGTCCTCGGCACCGAGGCGCACCTCGCGCTCGCGCATGCGGGCGTCGTCGAGGAGGTCGGACGCCTGCTTCTCGGCGAGCTTGACGACCTCCTGCTGGGACGCCTGGCGCTCCGCCTTGTCCTTGGCCTCGCTCACGATGCGATCAGCCTCGCGCTTGGCCTCGGCCAGCATCTCCTGGCGTTCCTTCACGATCCAGCGCGCCTGCTTGATCTCCTCGGGGATCGTGGAACGCATCTGGTCGAGGAGCTCGTACACGGCTTCGCGATCAATGCGCACCTGGTCCGTGAGCGGAACCGCGCGCGCGTTGTGCACGAGGTCGTCGAGCTTGTCGATGAGGGCGAGAACATCCATGGGGTCGTCCTTTGTCAGGCGGTGCGGCCGATTCGGTCCCGGAGGGCGTCGGCGACATGCGCGGGAACCCACCCGCTGATGTCCGCCCCCCACGCGGCGGCCTCGCGGACGCCGGAGGAACTCAGGAATGCCCACTCGGGCGATGCGGGCAGGAAGACGGTCTCGAGCCCCGGGGCGATCCGGCCGTTGAACCCGGCCATCTGCGCCTCGTAGTCGAAGTCCGCCGCGGTGCGGACGCCCTTGACGATCGCGCATGCGCCCACGTCACGGGCATGGGTGGTCACCAGGCCGGTGAAGCCCGTGACCTCCACGTTCCCGAGGTGCGTGGTACCCGTGCGCATCATCGTCTTTCGCTCGTCCGCGGTGAAAAGGGGCTGCTTCTTCGTGGATCCTTCGGCAACGGCCACGATGACGGTCGTGAACAGGCGGGATGCCCTCTCCACGATGTCGATATGACCGAGCGTGACCGGGTCGTAGGTACCCGGACACAGGGCGATTCGCCCTCCGGTGCTCATGTTCCTGCTCCCGGCGTCCACATCACGGTGATCTCCGTATCCCCATACCTGCGCGTGGTTCCCCGTTCGACGGCGATTCCCGGAATCCCCTGCGGGTCGATGATCGCACCCCGGGCATGCTCGATGGCCACCACCGCCCCGGGGGCGACCACGCGTCCGACGGCCTCCCCCATCTCCTCCACGATGACGGGCAGCAGCGCATACGGCGGGTCGGCCAGCACCAGGCCGAATGCCGCGCCGCGCTCCGCAGACGCGCCCAGGGCCCCGCGCCATCCACGCCGCTCCACCCGGAGGCGCTCCTCCAGGCCGAGCACGCGCGCGTTGGCGCGGATGGCATCCGCGGCCCCGCGGTCGTCATCCACGCACACGGCCGACGCCGCACCCCGCGAGAGGGCCTCGATCGCGAGCGCCCCGGAGCCCGCGAAGAGATCGAGCACGGCCACGCCCTCCACCGGCCCGATGATGGAGAAGAGGGCCTCCTTCACCCGGTCGGAGGTCGGACGCGTGCCCCGTCCCGGCGGGGCCACCAGCCGACGTCCACCCAGGCTGCCGGCGATCACCCTCATGCGTCGAGCAGCCGCGGCATGCCGGGGAACGCCTCACGCACCGCCGCGGCGAGCAGCACGTGCTCCGGTGCATCGAGGCGGGGGTCCCGGGCAAGCGCTGCCTTGGCCACGTGGCGGGCACGGGCGAGCAACTGCCGGTCCCGCGAGAGGCGCGCAAACCGCAGGTCGGTCGGCCCGGACTGGCGCAACCCCATGATGCTGCCCTCGCCGCGGATGTCCAGATCGATGTCCGCGAGCCGGAAGCCGTCCATCGTCTGCACGAGGGCCTCCAGGCGACGGATGCCATCCTCCGCCGCGGGCTCGCCGAACACCAGGCACGTTCCCGGATGCTCGCCCCGCCCCACGCGACCGCGCAACTGGTGCAACTGGGCGAGCCCGAAGCGGTCAGCGTCCTCAATCACCATCACCGTCGCGTTGGGCACGTCGATCCCCACCTCCACCACCGTGGTGGCCACCAGCACGTCGGTCTCCCCCGCCGCGAAGGCCGCCATCGCCGCGCGGCGCTCATCCGTGCGCTGGGCGCCGTGCGCCAGGCCCACGCGGAAGTCGCGGAGGGGACACTCG
>JAUROO010000047.1 GCA_030829765.1 Miltoncostaeales bacterium
ATCATCGGCAATGGCGTGGTGGTCGACCCGTTCGTCCTGGTGACCGAGCTCGACCAGCTGGAGGAGCGCGGGGTGGACACCTCCAACCTGCGCATCTCCGGCAACGCGCACCTGATCATGCCGTACCACGTGCAACTGGACACCCAGAGCGAGATCCGACTGGGCAAGCTGTCGATCGGCACCACGCGCCGGGGCATCGGGCCCGCCTACATGGACAAGGCCGCGCGCATCGGCATCCGCGCGCAGGACCTGCTGGACGCGAGCATCCTGCGCCGCAAGGTGGCGATCGCCCTCGAGCAGAAGAACGAGGTGCTCACCAAGATCTACGGCGAGCCGCCGCTGGACGCGGACGCGGTGGCCGATGAGGTGCTGGCCCTCGCACCGCGGATCGCCCCGTTCATCGCCGACACCTCGCTGCTCCTGGACACCGCGATCCGCGACGAGCAGACGGTGCTGTTCGAGGGCGCGCAGGGAACCCTGCTCGACATCGACCACGGCACCTATCCGTTCGTCACCAGCAGCAACCCCACCGCGGGAGCGGCCTGCACCGGCACCGGCGTGGGCCCCACGCGCATCGACCACGTGCTGGGAATCAGCAAGGCGTACACCACGCGCGTGGGCGAGGGGCCCTTCCCCACCGAGCTCGACGATGCGGCGGCCCGGCACATGGCCGAGGTGGGGCATGAGGTGGGCACCACCACGGGCCGGGCACGCCGGTGCGGGTGGCTCGACCTGGTGGCCCTGCGCTACGCCGTGCGGGTGTCGGGCATGACCCAACTGGGCCTCACCAAGCTGGATGTCCTGTCGGGGCTGCCCACGGTGCGCCTGTGCACGGCATACGTGAAGCCGGATGGCACCGAGACCACCGAGTTCCCATGGCACCAGAGCGACTTCCACTCGTGCACACCCGTGTACGAGACGCTCGATGGCTGGGACGACGACATCGTGGGCGTCACGAGCCTCGACGACCTGCCCCCGCGTGCCCGGGCCTACGTGGAGCGCATTGCGCAGTTCACGGGCGTGCCGATCACCCTCATCGGGACCGGCCAGGGCCGGCATGAGGTGATCGACAACGTCGAGCTGTAGGGCGCGGCGGCCCTAGGGGCGCAGGCGGCGCCCCGTGCGGAACATGCGGACCGCCCACAGCGTGACCACGACGGCCACGAGTGCCGCCACGGCCACCGACAGCCACACCGCGCTCTCGTGCAGGCCCGTGATGCCCGCCCGCTCGGCATCCACCAGGTAGTAAATGGGGTTGAACATCGACAGCGTGCGCCACGGCTCGGCGAGTTCCTCCACGTTGTAGAAGACCCCGCCCAGCAGCGACAGCGGCGTGATGATGAGGGCGGCCACGAACGCCTGCTGGTCGAACGAGTCGGCCCAGATGCCGGTGATCGCCCCCAGCGCGCTGAAGATGATGCCGGTGAGCACCAGCACGAGGAGCGCGAGGGCCCAGTTGGCGACGCCCTCCACGAAGGGCATCGCGCACGCGCCCACGAGCGCCGCCGTGATCCACCCGCGGTAGAGGCCCCCGACCATGTACGCGAACACCACCTCGGCGGAGCGCAGGGGCGACGCCAGCACGTCGTCGATGTAGCCCTCGTTGCGGGCCTGGTAGAGCGAGGTGGATGCGTTCGCGAACGCCTGCGCCGTGACCGTGGTGATCAGCAGGCCGGGCAGGATGAACCACAGGTACTGGATTCCCGACACCTGGCGCAGCTCGCCGCCGAGCGCGCCGCCGAACACGGCCATGAACAGCACGGCGGTCACCACCGGCGGCAGGATCGTCTGGCTCCACAGGCGGGTGACGCGGCGCACCTCCCGGCCGGCGAGGGCCAGCGTGCCCCGGCGCGATGCCCTGCGCAGGGCGGCGTCATCCAGCCGCGGGTCGGGGAGGGGCGGGGTGCGATCACCGGCGCTCATGCAGCACCCCGCATCACCCGCAGGTAGGCGTCCTCAAGGCGGGGCCCGCCGAAGCGATCGATGATCTCGGGCACGGTGCCCTCCGCCACGATGCGCCCTCCGCGGATCATCGAGATGGTGTCGCACAGGGCCTCGGCCTCCTCCAGGTAGTGCGTGGTGAGGAGGATCGAGGTGCGCTGCTCCTCGCGCAGGCGGGTGAGGTAGGTCCAGAGGTCGTGCCGGAGTTCCAGGTCCACGCCGGCGGTGGGCTCGTCGAGGATCGCGAGCCGCGGGTGATGCACCAGGGTGCGGGCGATGAGCAGGCGTCTCCGCATGCCGCCGGACAGCCGATTGGGCCGCGTGCCCGCCTTGTCCTCCAGGTCGAACGCCGCAAGCAACTCGTCCGCGCGGTCGTTGGCCTCGGAGGTGGGCATGCCGAAGTAGCGGCCGTGGAATGAGAGCACCTGGCGTGCGCTCAGGAACCGGTCGAGGTGAACCTCCTGCGGGGCGAGGCCCACCAGCGTGCGGGCGCGGCGCGGGTCGGCCACGGCGTCATGGCCGAATACCCGCACGTGGCCCACCGGACCGCGCACGAGACCGGTGACGATGCCGATGAGGGTGCTCTTGCCCGAGCCGTTCGGGCCGAGCAGGCCGTGGAACCCGCCGTCCCGGACGGTGAGCGACAGGCCGTCCAGGGCCCGCGTCCCGTCGTCGTAGACCTTGTCGAGGCCGGTGATCTCGAGGGCATGCACGGCGGCGAACGCTAGCCGCCCGCGCCCCGGCGCCGGGCACGGGTCACCGTGGACGTCATTGGTAGGGTGGCGACGTGACGCGACGAGCTTTGGTGGTGGGCAGCGGCGGACGCGAGCATGCACTCGTGCGTGCCCTCGCGGCGACCGGGTGGACGGTATTCGCAGCCCCCGGGAATCCCGGAATGGCGGCCGACGCCGATGTGCGCGACATCGCGATGTCCGACCATGCAGCACTGGTCGCGCTGGCCACCGACGAGGCCGTCGACCTGGTGGTCATCGGCCCCGAGGCGCCGCTGGTGGCGGGCCTTGCCGATGACCTTCGCGCGGCGGGTGCCGCCGTGCTCGGGCCGTCGGGGGCGGCGGCCCGCCTCGAGGGCAGCAAGGCCTTCGCCAAGGAGGTCATGCTGGCGGCGGGCGTGCCGACCGGCCGCAGCCGGACCGTCTCCACCGTCGACGGCGGCATGGCCGCCGTTGCGGACTTCGGGCTGCCGGTGGCCGTCAAGGCCGACGGGCTGGCGGCGGGCAAGGGCGTGGTCATCGCCCAGTCGGAGGACGAGGCCCGCGTGGCGCTGGTGTCGATGATCGACGACGCCGCCTTCGGCGCCGCGGGCAGCACCGTGGTGGTGGAGGAGGGCCTCACCGGGCCCGAGGTGTCGCTGCTGGCCATCAGCGACGGCACGGCCGTTGCGCGCTTCCCCGCCGCGCGCGACTACAAGCCCATCGGCGAGGGCAACACCGGGCCCAACACCGGCGGAATGGGATCGGTCTCCCCCGTGCCCGGCATCCCCGACCCCCTGGCGGATCAGCTGGTGGATGAGGTGCACCGGCCGGTGATCGCCGAGATGGCACGACGGGGCATCCCCTTCAGTGGCGTGCTGTACGCGGGCCTGATGATGACGCCGGGCGGGCCGAAGGTACTGGAGTTCAACGTGCGGTTCGGCGACCCCGAGACCCAGGCGCTGCTTCCCCGGGTTGCAGGCGATCTGGGCGACATCCTGCTCGCCGCCGCGCGCGGCGGACTCGCGGACCAGCCGGTGCCGGTGACGCCCCAGGCGTCGGTGGCCGTCGTGCTCGCCGCCGCCAACTACCCGGGTGACCCGCGCACCGGCGACGCGATCACGGGCATCGACGACGCCCTGGCCACGGGCGCCGAGGTGTTCCAGGCCGGGACCACGCGGGACGGAACCGGCACGCTGGTGACCGGTGGCGGACGTGTGCTGGCGGTGCAGGCGCTGGGCGACGACGTCGCGCAGGCGCGGGAGCGTGCCTACGCCGCGGCCGATCTCATCCACTTCGACGGCGAGCAGATGCGGCGCGACATCGCCGCGGGAATGGACGCATGATCCCGAGGTACTCGCGGCTCGAGATGGCCGCCATCTGGACCGACGAGGCCAAGCTGCAGCGCTGGCTCGACGTGGAACTCGCGGTGTGCCGCGCATGGGCCCGCCGGGGAGTCATCCCACCCGGGGACCTGGCCGAGATCGAGGCCAAGGCTGCCTTCAGCGTGGAGCGCACGCTGGAGATCGAAAGGACCACCAACCACGACGTGGTGGCCTTCCTCACCAACGTGAACGAGAACATCGGCCCGGCCAGCCGGTGGATCCACTACGGCATGACCAGCAGCGACGTGCTCGACACCGGGCTGGCGCTGGCCATGGTGCAGAGCGGACGCATCATCGTGGAGGGCCAGCGGGCGCTCACCCAGGCGCTGAAGCGCCGCGCGCTGGAGCACCGCGACACCCTGTGCGTGGGGCGCACCCACGGCGTGCACGCCGAGCCCACCACCTTCGGGCTGCGCCTTGCGGGGTTCGCGATGGAGAGCAAGCGCAACGAGCGCCGCCTGGAGGAGGCCCACGCGCAGATCGCCTTCGGCAAGCTGAGCGGCGCGGTGGGCACGTACGCCATGCTGGAGCCCGGCGTGGAAGCCGAGGTGATGGACGAGCTTGGCCTGCAGGTGGAGCCCATCGCCACGCAGGTGACGCCGCGCGACCGCCATGCCGAGGTGATGGCGGCGCTGGCGATCGCCGCCAGCGGCCTGGAGCGCCTTGCCGTGGAGGTGCGCCACCTGCAGCGCACGGAGGTGCGCGAGGCCGAGGAGGCCTTCGGCAAGGGGCAGAAGGGCTCGTCGGCCATGCCCCACAAGCGCAACCCCATCACCGCCGAGCGCATCACGGGCCTCGCACGGGTGATCCGCGCCAACTCGCTGCCGGCCATGGAGGATGTGGCGCTGTGGCACGAGCGCGACATCTCGCACTCATCGGTGGAGCGGGTGATCCTGCCTGACAGCTACACGCTCATGGACTACCTGCTGGCCACCACCACGAAGCTCGTGGACAACCTGGTGATCCGGCCCGATCGCATGCAGCAGGTGCTCGACTCGTCATACGGCCTGGTGTTCAGCCAGCGCGTGCTGCTGGGCCTGGTGGAGGAGGGCCTCACGCGGGAGCAGGCCTACGCCGCGGTGCAGCGCAACGCCATGACCGCCTGGGACACCGGCGAGCCGCTCCAGGACCTGCTGGCCGCGGACCCCGACGTGCAAGGGAAGATCGACCCCGACCGCCTCGACGCCATGTTCGACCCGTCGCACCACCTGCGGCACCTCGACGAGGTATTCGAGAGGGTCGAGGCGCTGTGAGCCTGATCCTCCGGGGGAAGGTCCGGGAGGTGCACGACGTCGGCGACGGCCGGCTGGTGATGGTGACGAGCGACCGCATCTCGGCGTACGACGTGGTGATGCCTACGGAGATCCCCGGCAAGGGGCAGGTGCTCACGGCCCTCAGCGTGCACTGGTTCGCGAGGATGGCCGACATCGTCCCCAATCACCTGCTGGGGTGGCGGCTGTCGGAGATGCCGGAGGGCTTCCGCAGGAAGGAACTCGCGGGCCGCGTGATGCTGGTTCAGGCACTGGACATGCTGCCGGTGGAATGCGTGGTGCGCGGGTACCTCATCGGCAGCGGCTGGCGCGACTACCAGCAGACGGGCGCGACGAGCGGCGTGGCACTTCCCCCTGGCCTTCGCCAGGCCGATCGGCTGCCCGCGCCCATCTTCACCCCGGCGTCGAAGGCCGACGTGGGCGACCACGACGAGAACATCAGCATGGCCGACGTGGTGGCCGCGGTGGGGTCGGACCTCGCGGCCGAAATGGAACAGGTGTCGCTGGCGGTCTACGCGCGGGCGGCGGCTGACTGCGCCGCGGCGGGGATCATCCTGGCCGACACCAAGTTCGAGATGGGGACGGTCCCCGCGGGTGATTCCCGGGCCACGCTCACCCTGGCCGACGAGGTCTGCACGCCCGACTCCTCGCGCTTCTGGCCCGCCGACACCTGGGCGCCGGGCACCAGCCCGCCCAGCTTCGACAAGCAGTACGTGCGTGACTGGCTCGACGCGAGCGGATGGGATCACTCGCCGCCCGGCCCGGAACTGCCGCCCGACGTGGTGGCCGGCACCCGCGAGCGGTACGTGGATGCATACGAGCGCATCACCGGCCGCCCGTTCGACGAATGGCTCAAGGAGGCCGCCGAATGACCCTGGTCGTCGTCACCGTCATGCCCAAGAAGGGCGTGCTCGATCCCCAGGGGCAGGCGGTGCAGGGCGCCCTTGCCCACATGGGGTTCGGGGACGTCAGCGACGTGCGCGTCGGCAAGCGCATCGAGCTCGAGATCGCCGGGCACGACCCGGCCGGGCAGGCCACGAAGATGTGCGAGGACCTCCTCGCAAACCAGCTGATCGAGGACTTCCACGTGGAGGTACCCGGGTGAGCGCCACCCGCGTTGCGGTGCTGCGCTTCCCCGGCACGCTCGACCACGAGAGTGCCGCCCGCGCCGTGGAGGGCACAGGCGGCGAACCGGTGTACGCCCACCACGAGGACGCCGCGCTGCCGGCTGGCACGCGCGCCGTGGTGATCCCCGGCGGATTCAGCTACGGCGACCACCTGCGGCCAGGGGCGCTTGCCAGCCGCACGCCCATCATGGGCGCCGTGCGCGCGCACGCGGCGGATGGCGGCAAGGTGCTGGGCATCTGCAACGGCTTCCAGATCCTGTGCGAGAGCGGGCTGCTGCCGGGCGTGCTGCGGCCCAACGCCTCGCTGTCGTTCATCTGCCGGCAGGCCGACCTGCAGGTGGCCGACTCCGGCACGCCGTGGACCGGCGGGCGAAACGAGGGCGAGGTGCTCTCGATCCCGTTCAAGCACCATGACGGCGCGTGGTTCGGCGACCCGGGCGAGGCGCGCGTGGTGCTGCGCTACGCCGGCGAGAACCCCAATGGCAGCATCGACAAGGTCGCGGGCATCTCGAATCTGGGGGGCAACGTGATGGGCCTCATGCCGCACCCGGAGGAGGCCCAGGAGCCGCTGCTGGGCTCCGTGGACGGCCGCGTGCTCTTCGCGGCGCTGCTGTCATGAGCGACGCAGTGGCGGATGACGTGCCGCTGCACCGCACTCTCGGGCTCACCGATGCCGAGGCCGCGCGCATCGTCGAGCTGATGGGGCGCGAGCCCACCGACCCCGAGCTCGTGATGTTCAGCCTCATGTGGAGCGAGCACTGCTCCTACAAGCACAGCAAGCCGCTGCTCTCGGGCTTCCCCACCACCGGTCCGCGGGTAGTGATGGGCCCCGGCGAGAACGCCGGCGCGGTGGACGTGGGCGACGGCCTGGCCATCGTCTTCAAGGTGGAGAGCCATAACCACCCGAGCGCCGTGGAGCCGTTCCAGGGCGCTGCCACGGGCGTGGGCGGGATCGTGCGCGACATCATCGCCGTGGGCGCGAAGCCCATCGCCCTGCTGAACAGCCTGCGCTTCGGCGCCCTTGATTCGGCGCGCAGCAGGTTCCTGTTCCGGCGCGCCGTGGAGGGGATCGGCCACTACGGCAACTGCATCGGCATCCCCAACGTCGGCGGCGAGGTGCAGTTCGACGAGCGCTACGAGGACTCGTGCCTGGTCAACGCCATGTGCGTGGGCGTGGTGCCGCAGGACCGCATCCTGTCGTGCGCGGCCCGCGGGGTGGGCAACCGCCTGGTGCTGATCGGCAACCGCACGGGCCGCGACGGCATCGGCGGCGCCAGCGTGCTGGCCAGCGCCGAACTGGGCGATGACGATGCCGACAAGCGCCCCAGCGTGCAGGTGGGCGACCCGTTCACCGAGCGCAAGCTCATTGACCTGTGCCTCGCCATGAGCGAGGCCGGGCTGCTGGTGGCGCTGCAGGACCTGGGTGCCGCGGGACTCACCAGCGCGGCCAGCGAGATGGCCAGCCGGGGCGGCGTGGGCCTGTCGATCGACCTGGACCGCGTACCGCTGCGCGAGGAGGGAATGGCGCCGGGCGAGGTGCTGGTGAGCGAGAGCCAGGAGCGCATGCTGGCCATCGTGGAGCCCGCGCAGATGGATGCCGTGGTCGGGATGGCGCGCAGGCACGAGCTGGACGCCACCGACATCGGGGAGGTAACGGACACGGGTGAGTTGGAGGCGCTGTGGCGCGGCGAGGAGGTCGTGCGCATTCCGTCCCTGTACCTCACCGACGATGTCCCGTTCTGCGAGGTGCCCCGGGACCCGGCGCCCGCCCCGGAGGCCATCGACCTGTCGTCCGTGCCCGAGCCCGATGACCTGGGCCGGGCATGGCTGGCCCTGTTGGCCGACCCCAACGTGGCCAGCAAGCGATGGGTGTTCGAGCAGTACGACCAGCTGGTGGGCGCGAACACCATGCGTCGGCCGGGAGGTGACGCCGGCGTGGTGAGGATTCCCGGCACCAACCGCGCGATCGCCGTCACGCTGGACTGCGCGGAGTGGCTGACCGAGCTCAACCCGTATGACGGCGGTGTGGCGTCGGTGCTCGAGGCGGCAAGGAACGTGGCGTGCACGGGAGCCGTGCCCATCGCCGCCACCGACTGCCTGAACTACGCCAACCCCGAGAAGGGCAGCACCGGGTGGCGCCTGGCCGAGAGCATCCGCGGCATGGCCGACGCCCTCACCGCCATCGGCGCGCCGATCGTGTCGGGCAACGTCTCGCTGTACAACGAGAGCCCGCGCGGGCCCATCTACCCCACCCCGGTCGTCGGCGTGGTGGGGCTGCTGGACGACGCATCCACCAGCATCGGCACGGCGTTCGCCCGCCGCGACGACGCCATCCTGCTCATCGGCCACGGCGAGCCGCGCGTGGATGCCAGCCGCTACCTGGGCCGGTGCGCGGGCAGCCCACCGCCGCCCGATCCCGACGCGGATGCCGCGCTGTACCGCCTGCTCGCCACGTGCGCGCGCGAGCGCCTGCTGGCGAGCGCACACGACATCAGCGAGGGCGGGCTTGCCGTCGCGGTGGCGGAGAGCGCGATCGCCGGGGGCATCGGTGCGGGCGTGGCCGTGCCTGCAGGGCGCCGCGCCGACGAGGCCATGTTCGGCGAGGGCGGCGGCCGGGTGATCGCCTCGTGCCACCCGTCCGATGTGGCCGCCGTCAGCGCCCTCGCGGGGGATGGCGTGCACGTCATCCAGATCGGCGCGGTGGGCGGGGATGACGTGATCATCGACGCCGGCGGTTCCGTTGCACGGGTACCGCTTCACGATCTGGCCCGGGTGTGGGAAGGTTCGATTCCAGAGGCGCTGGAGGCGCAGTGAGCGACCACCCCAAGGAAGAGTGCGGTGTGTTCGGCGTGGCCGCGCAGGGCCGTGATGTCGGGCGCCTGTGCTTCTTCGGGCTGCACGCGCTGCAGCACCGCGGGCAGGAGAGCGCCGGCATCGCCGTGAGCGATGGCACGCACGTGATGGTGCAGCGTGAGCTTGGCCTGGTGTCGTCGGTGTTCGACGAACCCGCGCTGCGAAGCCTGACCGGTGACAGCGCGATCGGCCATGTGCGCTACTCCACCACCGGGAAGAACAAGTGGGACAACGCGCAGCCCGTGGCACTGCCGCGCGGCGACGGCCTGGTTGCCCTGGGCCACAACGGCAACCTGACCAACAGCGATGCCCTGCGCCGGCGGGTGACCGACCTGGGACATGAGCTCCGGGCCACGACCGACAGCGAGCTGATCACCGCGCTGCTGGCGCACGAGCCCGGCAGCCTGCTGGACGCCGTGTGCAACGTGATGCCGCTTCTGCAGGGCGCCTACTCCATCGTGGTGCTGACCGAGGATGAGCTCGTGGCATTCCGCGACCCCAACGGTGTGCGCCCGCTGGTGCTGGGACGCATCGACGGAGGATGGGTGGTGGCCAGCGAGACGTGCGCCCTCGACCAGGTGGGTGCCGAGTTCGACCGCGAGGTGCGCCCGGGCGAGGCCGTGCGGCTCACGCCCGACGGCACCGAGGGGCGCCAGGCCATGCCCCCCACCTCCCGCGCGCTCTGCATCTTCGAGGCCATCTACTTCGCGCGTCCCGACAGCATCATCGACGGCCAGGCGGTGTGGCAGGCACGCCACGACATGGGCGTGCAGTTGGCGCGCGAGAGCACGCCGGGCGCCGACCTGGTGGTGGGGCTGCCGGACTCGGGCACGCCCGCCGCCATCGGATTCGCCAACCAGAGCGGGATGCCGTTCTCCGAGGCCGTGGTGCGAAACCGCTACGTGGGACGCTCGTTCATCCAGCCCGACCAGGAACTGCGCGCCACCGGCGTGCGCCTGAAGTTCAACCCGCTGGAGTCGGTCATCCGGGGCAAGCGGCTGGTGGTGGTGGACGACAGCATCGTTCGGGGCACCACCACGCGGCGCACCGTGCAGATGCTGAAGGACGCCGGCGCCCTGGAGGTGCACCTGCGCATCTCGTCACCGCCCATCACCTGGCCGTGCTTCTACGGCATCGACATGGCCGACCGCGACGAGCTGATCGCCGTGGGCCAGGACGAGGCGGGGATCGCGGCGGCGGTGGGCGCGGACTCGCTGCACTACCTCACGCTGGAGGGGCTGCAGCGCGCGATGGGCCGGCCGGCCGACGGCTACTGCCGTGCGTGCTTCACGGGCGACTACCCCATCCCCGTGCCCGACGCCTCCGGCAAGGAGCGGTTCGAGGCCACCACCGGCGCCGCACCCAGCCGGTAGCCTGCCCCCGTGGCCGAAGGGGGAATCTCGTATGACGACGCGGGCGTCAACCTGGACGCCGCGCGGGCGCTGACGCAGGGCATCCGCGACCTGGTCCACGGCGGCACCACGGGATTCGCCGGCACGTTGCCAATGCCCCCGATGCGCGACCCCGTGCTGGTGGCCTGCACCGACGGCGTGGGCACCAAGGTGCTGCTGGCACGGCAGATGGGCGACATCTCCGGCCTGGGCCAGGACCTGGTGGCCATGAGCGTGAACGACCTGGTGTGCTCGGGCGCCACCCCCTTGTTCTTCCTGGACTACCTGGCGGTGGGACGCCTGGACCCGGGCGAGGCCACGCAGATCGTCCAGGCCGTGCGCGGGGCCTGCCTCGACAGCGGGTGCGTGCTGCTGGGAGGTGAGACGGCCGAGATGCCGGGCCTGTATGCCGACGGGCACTTCGACATGGCCGGGTTCGCCGTGGGGGCCGTGGAGCGCGCCGAGATGCTGGGGCCCGATCGGGTGGTGGACGGCGATGTCATCGTCGGCATCGAGAGCAGCGGAATCCACAGCAACGGATTTTCCCTTGTGCGAAAGCTGGTGGACGACAGCGCGATCGCACCGGACCCATCGTTGCTCGCCCCCACGCGCCTGTACCCCGAGGACATCCACGCGCTCCGGTCCTCGGGGGTGGAGATCCACGCCGCGGCCCACATCACTGGCGGGGGACTTCCCGAGAACCTGCCGCGCGCGATGCCGGACGGCCTGCGCCCGGTGCTTCGGCGGGGCTCGTGGCCACAGGCCCCGGCCATCGCGCATGTGCTGGCGGCAGGTGCCGTGGACGATGACTCCGCGTGGGACACCTTCAACATGGGGCTCGGCATGTGCCTGGTGATGCCGCGGGAGGCGGCCGACCGGGCACTGTCCATGGTGCGCGGCAGCCATGTGGTGGGCCGCGTGGAACCGGGGCCGCCGGGCCTGGCCTGGGAGGTCTGATGTACCGCGTGGCAGTGATGGTGTCGGGGACGGGGTCGAACCTGCAGGCCCTCATCGACAACGTCCACCGCAACGACAAGGTGGACGCACAGGTCGTGTTGGTGGTGTGCTCGAAGGAGGACGCCCCGGCAATCGCACGGGCCCGCGAGGCAGGCATCCGCGCGGAGGTGGTGACCCTGGATGCCCACGGCGGCGACCGCGCACGCCGCGACGGCGAGGTGGTGCGCCTGCTCCGGCTGGTGGCGCCGGACCTGGTGGTGATGGCGGGGTGGATGAGCATCGTCACGCCCGTCCTGCTGGATGCCTTCCCCGATCAGGTGATCAACCTGCACCCATCCCTGCTGCCCGCATTCCCCGGGCTGGATGCCATCGGGCAGGCACTGGACTGGGGCGTGCGCCTCACCGGGGTGACGGTGCATATCGCCGAGGAAGCCGTGGACGGCGGCCCGCCGATCCTGCAGGAGCCGGTACCGGTGCTGCACGGTGACACCCGCGACTCACTGGGGGCGCGCATCCACGGGGTGGAGCACCGCCTGCTCAGCCGCTGCGTCACGCTGTACGCGCAGGGGCGCATTCACAGGGATCCGGCGCACCCGCGCCGGATGATCGTCGACGACGGAGGTTCATGAGGTGGCATCACGCCGCGCGCTGCTGTCGGTATCGGACAAGACCGGTCTGGTGGACCTGGCCCGTGGCCTGGCGGCCGAGGGGGTGCAACTGATCTCCACGGGCGGCACGGCGCGCACGCTGCGTGACGCGGGCCTGGAGGTCACCGACGTGAGCGAGGTGACCGGGCACCCCGAGATCATGGGCGGACGGGTGAAGACGCTGCACCCCAGGGTGCACGGCGGCATCCTGGCCAGGAAGGACAACGCGGGCGACGACGCCGACATGGCCGCGAATGGCATCGAGGCCATCGACATGGTGGTGGTGAACCTCTACCCCTTCGAGGAGGCCGCAGCCAGGGAGGGCCTCGGGCGCGCGGACGTGGTGGAGGAGATTGACATCGGGGGCCCGGCGATGGTGCGGGCCTCCGCGAAGAACCACGACCGCGTGGCCATCGTGACCGACCCATCGCAGTACGAGGCCGTGCTGGCCGAGGTGGCGCGTGGGGGCTGGGTGAGCGAGACGACCCGGCGCGCGCTTGCCGCCGCCGCGTTCCGGAAGACCGCCGCCTATGACACGGCGATCGCCGCATGGATGGCGTCCGAGGGGGATGCGGACGAGGACTTCCCCGACCGCTTCACCGTGGGGTTCCGCAAGGAGCTCGAGTGCAGCTACGGCGAGAACCCCCACCAGCGTGGCGCCTACTACTCCCAGGTGGGCGCGCCGCAGCACCTGCTGGGTGGTGTGGACGTGCGCCACGGAAAGCCGCTCTCGTACAACAACCTGCTGGATGTGGACGCCGCGCGCGGGCTGGTGGCCGAGTTCGACGACCCGGCCGTGGTGATCATCAAGCACAACAACCCGTGCGGCGTGAGCCTGGGCGACGACCTGGCATCGGCGTACCTCCGGGCGAAGGCCTGCGACCCGGTGTCGGCGTTCGGCGGCGTGTACGCCGTGAACCGCACGGTGGACCTTGCGCTGGCCGAGCACCTGGCCGAGATGTTCGTGGAGGTGCTGTGGGCACCCGGCTACGACGAGGACGCCTTCGAGGTGCTCACGCGCAAGCCCAACGTGCGGCTGCTGGAGACCGGTGAGCAGGTGCGGCCCGGCAACCCGGGCGAGCCGGTGTACCGACGCGTGCTCGGCGGCATCCTGGTGCAGGACGCCGACGACGTGCACGAGGGCCGCGACACCATGGACGTCGTGACCACCCGGGCCCCCACGGACGATGAATGGACCGACCTGGTCTTCGCCTGGAAGGTGGCGAAGCACGTCAAGAGCAACGCGATCGTGTTCGCGAAGGACGGCGCCACGGTGGGGATCGGCGCGGGGCAGATGAGCCGCGTGGACTCAGTGCGCATCGCGACGTCCAAGGCCGGCGAGAACGACCTGCCCATCCAGGGCAGTGCCATGGCCAGCGACGCCTTCTTCCCGTTCCCCGACGCCCCGGTGATGGCGATCGAGGGCGGCGCCACGGCGATCGCCCACCCGGGCGGATCCATCCGCGACGACGAGGTGGTCGAGGCGGTCAATGCCCTGGGCGCGGCCATGGTGACCACGGGACACCGCCACTTCCGGCACTAGGCGGTTCCCATCTGGGCCGTTGTCATCGGGGCGCTGGCCCTGGCCTGCTGGGCGGGGGTGCTGCTGCACCCCGCCCGGCCGTGGGACCTCCGCCCGCGCGACGACGAGGCGGCGGCGCCCGACCCCGGTGCCTGGCCCGAGGTGGGCGTGGTGATCCCGGCCCGTAACGAGGCCGATGCGATCGCGCCCACCCTGGCGGCGCTGGATCGGCAGGACTACCCGGGCGCAATGCGCGTGGTGGTGGTGGACGAGCGCTCTGCCGACCGCACGGGTGAGGTGGCACGGGCAGCGGCGCGGTCGGCCTCGCGGCCGGTGCGGGTGGTCACCGGCGCCGCGCTGCCGGATGGGTGGGTCGGGAAGGTCTGGGGCATGGAGCAAGGAGTGCGGGCCCTGGAAGCAGGCGGGCCGGCGCCCCCGTGGGTGCTCCTGACCGACGCCGATATCCATCATGCGCCCGATTCCCTTCGCCGCTTGGTCGCGGCGGCCATGGCGGGTGGCACCGGCCTGGAGAGCCGCATGGCACGGCTGCGCTGCCAGTCGCCTGCGGAGAAGCTGCTCATCCCGCCCTTCGTGCTGTTCTTCTTCCTGCTGTACCCCCCGCGCTGGGCGAACCGGGCCGGATCACGCATCGCCTCTGCCGCCGGGGGCTGCAACCTGGTGCGCCACGACGCCCTGCGCGATGCCGGTGGGTTCGCCGCCTTGAGTGACGCCCTGATCGACGACCTGGCGGTGGCGCGCCTGGTGAAGTTCCGGGCCGGCCTCCCGACGCGACTGGCGCTCAGCCGTGGCCGCGTCACCAGCACGCGCCCGTACGACGACCTGGCATCGGTATGGACCATGGTGCGGCGGAGCGCCTTCACGCAACTGCGGCGGTCGTGGGTGCTGGTGGTGCTCGTGGCCCTGGTGCTGCTGCTGATGTTCGCGGGGCCCATCGTGGCGGTCGTGGCAGGGGGCATCGGCGTGGCCACGGATGCCGTCCCGGCGGGTGCCTGGGCACTGGGGCTGGGGCTTGCGGGATGGCTGGCCATGGCGGTGGCCGCCGGGCCCGCCACCCGTGCGTTCGGCCTGGCCTGGCCCTGGCGGCTGGCGCTGCCCGTGGCGGGGCTCCTGTACGGGGCAATGACGGTTGACTCCGCCCTGCGCGGCCCGCGGGGAGGTGGCTGGCGGTAGCCACCGGTTCGGCCGGGTGGGCGGGCCGAGGCGTTCTAGCCTTGGCCGGGATGCGCATCCGCACCGTCATCGCCACCCTCATCCTGGGCGCGGCAACCGTGCTCGGCACGGCCGGACCCGCGACGGCGGACATCCCCACCGGGGTGCCCGATGCACTGTCGCCCGAGCCGCGCGACCGCGGGGCGCTCATCGCCATGCCCGCCGTGTGGCAGGTGCAGGTGACCACCCGCATGCAGGCCCTGCGAACGAAGGACGGCACCGTGGTGCGTCTCCCGCCTGCGGCCCGTGAGGTAACGCGTGAGGGGACCGCCTTCGCCGTGACCCCCAACGGCTACCTGGCCACCGCCGCGCACGTCATCCAGCCATCGGCCGATGACCTGTCGGAGGTCGCGTACTTCACATACCTCGCGGTGTCGGGAAAGCCGCACAGTGCGGAGGTGGCCGCGCGGTGGGTGGAGGAGAACGAGCCGGTGCCCGTGGGGCTGGAGCCGCTGCAGCGCGTGGTGCGCCCCGCCGCCGCCGGCGCGGCCGCGAAGGTGGAGCGCGGCCTGGTGCCCGAGGTGGTGGAGACCGACGAGCTGCGCGATATCGCGGTGCTGCGCGTGGCAGACCAGCGGAACGCCCCGTCCCTGGGCCTGGACCGCGGACTGGACACCGGCACCCCCATCGCCACGCTCGGGTACGGGTCGGGGAACCCCTTCGCCACTCCCCCGCATGGCGCCATGGTGCCCTCGGTGCGCCTGGGCACCATCGGCCGCACGGGCCCGCTGGAGGACGAGCCGCTGCGCATCCTCACGTTCATCACGAATGAGGTGCAGAAGGGGGACTCGGGTGGGCCGGCGGTGGATCGCAATGGCCGGGTGCGGGGGATCGTCCTGATCAAGCGTGCCGCCGGTGGCGGGGCCATGGCGCCAACCGAGCAGCTGCTCCGGGTGCTGGGTCGCGCGAACGTCCGAGGATGGGAGGGACGCACCCAGCTGACCTATCGCGAGGCGCTCGACCGCCTGTCACGGTTCGACCTGGACGGCGCCCGGGCCGACCTGCGGCGCACGCTGGCGAGCTACCCGGGCCACGGATTCGCGGGGTATGAGATCGCCCGCATCGGGGACCTGCGCGAAGCCCGCCTGGCGCTGGCCGGCGAGCCCTGGTATCGCGGTGGCCTGGTGGCCGCAGCCATCACCGCACTGCTGATCGCCGCGGTGCTTGCCGTGCTGCTGTGGAAGGCCGTCAATCGCGCACCCGGCGTGCTGGGACCACGCGACCGAAAGGCGCCCTTCGACCAGGACGCCGACCCACGGGATGACCCCTAGGGCCTAGGCGGCGCCGGGCTCGGCACGCCCCTCGAGGTGCTCGGCGAAGAAGGCCTCCATGGCGCGGTACGCCCGCATCCGGTTGGCGGGCTTGGCGAAGCCGTGGCCCTCGTCGTCGGCCACGATGTACTCCACCGTGATCCCCCGGTCCTCGAGCGCCTGCACGATCTGATCACTCTCGTGCTTGGTGACGCGCGGGTCGTTCGCCCCCTGGATCACCATGAGCGGCGTGGTGATGGCATTCACCCGCGACAGCGGCGAGCGCGCCCACATGTCCTCGCGGTCGGCCTCCACCTCCGGATCCCCCACGAACCGGAACCACGTGCTGGCGAGGAATGGCCGCCAGTAGTCGGGGAACGACCGGACGAGCGTGACCAGGTTGGACGGCCCCACGAAGCTGACGGCCGCACGGAACCGGTCGGGCGTGAAGGTGACGCCCACCAGGGTGGCGTAGCCGCCGTAGGAGCCGCCGTAGATGGCGATGCGATCCGGATCGGCCACGCCCTCGGCCACGGCCCAGTCCACGGCGTCGATGAGGTCGTCGTGCATCTTCCCCGCGAACTCGCGCTCGGCCGCATGCATGAAGTGCTTGCCGAAGCCCGTGGATCCGCGGTAGTTCACCTGCAGCACGGCGTAGCCGCGGTTGGCGAGGAACTGGGCCACGCCGTCGTACCCCCAGGCATCGCGGCTCCACGGACCGCCGTGCACGTAGAGCACCATCGGCAGCGCCGAGGGATCGAGCCCGCGTGGCACGGTGAGGTAGCAGTACATCGTGAGCCCGTCGCGCGTGGCGATCCGCACGGGGCGCATGGGCGAAAGCTCCTCCGGTGAGAGCCACGGCCGGGGGCGGAAGAGGAACTCATGCTCGCCGGTGTCCCTGTTGAACAGGTACGTGGCCCCGGGGTCCACATCGCTGTCGAAGGCGACCGTCCACATGGTCTCGTCGGCGTCGCTGCCGGTGATGCGCGGATCGCCGTCCGCGATCTGCCGCACCTTCTCGAAGTCGCGGGCGAAGCGCTCGTCGAAGGCATTCACCACCAGGCGATCCCGCAGGTAGGCAGCCCCCAGCAGAGTGCGGTCCCTGTCACTGATGATGGGCATGCCGAGGTCGGCCACCTCGTCCTCGTCGATCACTGTCTCCGCGCCGGTGGCGACGTCGACCGCCACCAGACGCGAGCGGTCGCTGCCCCGGGCGCTGCCAACCCACATCACCCCGCCATCCGCATCGAACCCGTAGGGCTGTCCGCCGTCCTCGTTGTCGAACTCGGCCAGCACGCGGAAGTCGTCCTGCTCGGTGTCGCGCACCAGCAGTTGGTAGTCGCCGCCGGGGGTCTGGGCGTAGGCACCGAGCACCGCGCCGTGGCGGTCAGCCACCCACCCGATGATGTTGCCCGGGTTCCGGGCCACGGGGGCGAGATCGCCGCTGGCCAGGTCGAGCCTCTCCACGTCGA
>JAUROO010000048.1 GCA_030829765.1 Miltoncostaeales bacterium
ATCTTCCTCGACATCTTCAACGTGTTCCTGTTCTTCCTGCAGATCTTCGGCGGGGGCAGCAGGTAGGACGGTGACGGGATCCGACGCCCTGCTCGACGCGCTCGTCGCGCAGGGCGTCGAGGTCATCTTCGGGAATCCGGGCAGCACGGAGCTGCCCCTCATGGACTCCCTCGCGCGCCCCGGGGCACCCCGGTTCGTGCTGGGCCTCACCGAGGCCGCGGTGATGGGCATGGCCGATGGCTACGCGCAGTCCACCGGCAGGCTGGGCGTGGCGCTGGTGCACGTGCAGCCGGGAATGGCCAACGCCATGAGCGGAGTGCTGAACGCAGCCCGCGCGCGCGTGCCGCTGCTGGTGATCGGGGGCCAGCAGTTGTCGGCCATGCTGCCCGGCGCACCGTTCCTGGGCGGCGAGATCGTCGCGATGGCGCGGCCCATCGCGCGGTTCGCCGAGGAAGTGCATGACCCCTCCGACCTCGGGGGCGTGCTCGATCGCGCGATGCGCAGTGCGCTGGGGCCACCCGCAGGCCCGGCCGTCCTCTCGGTGCCGCTGGAGTCCCAGGCGGGTTCATCCCGCGCACTTCCCGCGCTGCCCCGCGCGCCGCGCGCCCTGCCGCCGCCGGACGCCGACGCGGTTGCCACCACCGCCACGATGCTGGCCGGGGCACATGACCCGGTCATCCTGGTGGGTGACGCCGTGGCCCATGCGCAGGCCGGGGATGCCCTCGCGCGGCTGGCCACGCGTCTTGGCGCCCCCATGTGGGGCGAGCCGTTCGGGTCGCGCGTGGCGGTCCCCACCGGAGATCCCCTGTGGGCGGGTCCGATGCCGCGGTTCGCCGCAGGAATCCGCGAGGTGCTGGGCGGCCATGACGTGGCCCTCGCCATCGGCATGCCGGTGTTCCGCCTGTTCGGGTGGAGCCCAGGGCCGTCCCTGCCGCCGGGCGTGCGCCTGGTGCACGTCGATGTGGACCCCGACGAGATCGGACGGTGCCATGCCCCCGACGTCGGGATGGTGGCCGATCCGGTCGCGGCAATTGATGCGCTGCTCGCCGCGCTCGGCCCGGCGACCCCGCGGGACGATGAGCGACGACGGCGCGCCGCGGCCGCAGTGCTCACCGCCCGCGCGAATGCGGTGGCCGCCCTGGACGCCCGCGCGGCCGCGGATGGCCCGGCCATCACCGGCGCGGCGCTCTCGCGCGCCCTCGGGCGCCGGGTGCAGACCGCGGACCTGGTGGTGGACGAGGGCATCACGTCCACGCGCGACCTGCGGACGGCGCTTGGCGACCGTGCCCCGGGCAGCGTGCTGTGGCACCGGGGCTCGGCCCTGGGGTGGGGCCTGCCCGCCGCGGTCGGGGCCTCCATCGGCGATCCCGCCCGACGGGTGGTGTGCGCGCAGGGGGATGGGTCGCTGATGTTCGGGGTGCATGCCCTCTGGACGGCCGCGCATGACCGGTGCCGGCTTGCGCTGGTGGTGGGTGACAACTGCGGCTACGAGATCCTGCGCGCGGGAATGGAGGGCCTGACCGGCGAGGTCGACGGCGGGTGGCCGGGGCTCGCCGTTGCGGACCCCGCGCTGGACATCGCCGCGATCTGCCGGGGCTTCGGGGCGAGCGCCGCCCGGGTGTCGGACCCGGCGGATCTCGATGCGGCCGTCGTGGACGTGCTCGAACGGGCCGCGCACGGCCCCGCGGTGCTCGTGGCCCGGGTGGAGGGCCGCACGCCGCCGGTGGGCGGCCCGCTGGGCCCGGCGTTCGCGCCCGCGCCCTAGGAGCGGCGGGTGATGGTGCCGTTCGCCGCGAGGCGCGCGGCCGAGCGCCCGAAGTCCTGGCGCGACAGCGTGGCGACGTCGCGCGCGCTGCTGCCCCCGGGGGACGGGATGCCATCGCCGGACAGGCGAACCGGTGCGAGGCGGCCCGACCGGAAGCGCCCGTCGGGGCCGAGCGTCAGCTGCAGCACCCCGCTCTGCCCGGCGTAGCCCGAGGTGTTGAACACCTTGTACCCCAGGAAGTTGCCAAGGCTGTAGGCGATCAGCCGGCCGTTGCGGAACTCCATCCCGCGCATCACGTGTGGGCCGTGGCCCACGAACAGATCGGCGCCGGCATCCACGACGGCGCGTGCGAGCCGGCGGGTGTCGCCCCGCGGCTCACCCAGGTACTCCTCGGCGCCGCGCGGCACGCGACGGTGCGCAGCGCCCTCGGCACCGACATGTGCGGACACGATCACGATGGGGGCCAGGGTCGCCGCCTTTCGCACCAGCGCCACCGCGCGGGGGATGTCCCTGGCGTCCTGGCTCCAGCGGTACGGCGCCACGCCGATGACCGCGACCTTGGTGCCATCGTCCAGGCGCTGCAACGCGATGTCGCCGGGGCTGCCGGCGTGCTTCACGCCCGCCCGGTCGAGGGCGCGGTCGGTGGACCGCATTCCTGCGGCGCCCCAGTCGTTTGCGTGGTTGTTGGCCGTGGTCACCACGGTGAAGCCGGCGGCGGTGAGGTTGCGCGCGTATGACGGCGGGCTGGCGAACGCGTAGCACGACCCCCCGGACCCGCTCCCGCACTTGGCGCTGGGGCCTGTGGCGAGCGCCTGCTCGAGGTTGCCCAGCACCACGTCACCCCGCAGCAGCGGCTTTACGGCGGAGAACAGCCGGCGGCCACCGGCCGGCGGCAGACCGAACTCCGGCGTGCCCATCACGATGTCGCCGACCGCCGCCACGCGCACGTCGGCAGTGCCGGGGCCGGCCGCAGGGGCCGTGGTGGCCGGGGTGGTGGCCGCCTGCGCCGCGGCGCGCGGGGCGACCGCAATCGCATCGGCGGTGACGGCCTCGGGGGCACCGCCCCGGCCCGCGGCGATCACGGCGCCGAGCCCCGCCACTGCTATCACGCACAGCACCGCGAGCACGCGGTTCTGGACGGTGCGGGTGGAGGTCCGCCGGCGCGACCGGCGGGACTGCCTGCGGCGTGGCGGTGGGCGGTCCACGGAGTCCACGTTAGCCGCGGGTGCCCGGCATCCTGCCGGTCGTGGGGGTGCCTGCGCGAGAGGCCGCCGCCTGCAGGGCCGCCACGAGCGCGTCCTCCACCTCGCCGCGACTGGCGCACACGCCCAGTTCCGCGATGCCCGCCGCGACGTCCGTGAGGTGCGCAGCGGCATCCGGCGCGGCACCCACCGCGCGCGCGAGCCGGTTGGCGTCGATCCTCATGGGCACGCCCGCCTGGATGATGGCCCCGGCCTGCCGCCGCACCTGCGAGAGGCCGAGCACCTTGCGACGGCCCGATACGACCTCCCACGGGGACATGCCGCCAAAGCACAGCGATGATGCGGCGCCGGCGCCGCCCCATGCCCGTGCCTCGTCCGGGGGCACCGCGCGCGCCCCGGGCACCCCCAGGGCACCGAGCGCCGTCGCCACGGCCTCGCCCACCCACCGGTAGGCCGCCACCACGTCCGTGGGCAGGAGCGGGTGACCGGTCGGGAGCACCACGTCGATCGCGATCAGGTCGTCATCCCACAGCACAGGGCCACCGCCCGATGCACGGGGCACCACCTCGATGCCGGCGGCACGCGCGGCCTGCAGGTCGATGCCGCCCATCTGCGCGCGCCCGCAGGTGATGGCGGCAGGGGACACCCGGTGCACGACCAGCGCCGGGCAGTCGCCGTCATCCAGCAGGCGCTGGGGCAGCGCCAGGGCACCCGCCACCGGCTGGGCATCCGGCGTGACCAGCCGCCACCCGGCGGGCGGCGCGGTCATCCCTACGAGAGGTAGGGCGCCACGCCCTCGCCCTGCTGGGCAGCGTCCATCACCATCTCGCTGATGGTGGGGTGGGCGTGGATGATCTCGCCCAGGTCGCGCATGGTGTAGCCGTCGCTGATGGCCACCCCGACCTCGTGGATCATCTCCACCGCGTGCGCGCCCATGATGGTGGCGCCCAGCAGCAGGTCGGTGTCGGCATCGGCGATGAGTTGCGCGAAGCCGTCGGCCTCGCCCTCGCCCAGCGCCTTCCCGGAGCCCGCGAATCGCGCCTGCCCCACCTTCACCGTGAGGCCCTGCTCCTCCGCGGTGTCGCGGTTGAGCCCCACCGTGGCGATCTCGGGGTGCGTGTAGATACAGGACGGCACGACGGTCCGGTCCATGGGAATGAGGTGCGGTCCGAGGATGTTCTCCGCGGCGCGCGCGCCTTCGGCGGAGGCCAGGTGCGCCAGCTGCAGCCCGCCGATGCAGTCGCCGACCGCCCAGGCCTTCGGATTGGCGGTGCGGAGGAAGTCATCCACCACCACGTGGCCGCGCTCGTTCACCTCGACCCCGGCATCCTCCAGCCCGATGCCGGCCGTCTGCGGCTTGCGGCCGATGGAGACGAGCAGCTTCGCGGCGCTCAGTTCGGTGCCGTCGTCAAGGCGGATCGTGACGCCGTCATCGGAGTACGAGGTGACCTCCTCCAGCCGCCGGCCGAGGTGGATCTGCGCGCCATCCTTCTCCAGCGTCTTCTGGAACTGCTTGGCGGTGCGCTTGTCGATGCCGGCCAGGATGCGGTCGAGCATCTCGACCATCGTCACCTGAACGCCGAGCGGCTGGAACAGGCTGGCGAACTCGCAGCCGATGACCCCGGCGCCCAGGATGATCATGCTCTCCGGCACCTCGGGCATCACCAGTACGTCGTTCGAGGTGAGCACCGCGGGATGGTCCATGTCGATCCCGGGAAGGCCTGCCGGCTCGGTCCCGGTGGCCACGATGAGGTGGTCGAACTCATGCCGGGTGCCGTCCACCACCACGGCGTCCCCATCCACCACGCCCTGGCCCTTCACGACGGCGACGCCCTTGCGGTCGCAGGCCCCCTGCACGCCGCCACGCATCTTCCCGACGATGTCGTCCTTGCGGGACATCATCGCGGCGAAGTCGTACCCGACCTCCCCCACGAGGATCCCGAACTCCTTGGCCTCGCGGATCTTGCGCAGCAGGTCGCTGGCGGCCAGCAGGGCCTTGGTGGGGATGCACCCCCAGTTGAGGCAGGTGCCCCCGAGCTCCGCGCGCTCCACCAGGGTGACCTGCGCGCCCATCTGGGCGGCGCGGAGGGCCGCGACGTCGCCGCCCGGGCCCCCTCCCAGTACAACGACGCGAGGCCCGTCACTCATGAGAACGTCATCTCCCTGCCCGCGAGGGCGTCCTCGAGCACGCGCGCCTGCTCGAGCTGGTGTGTCTGCGGGTAGCCCTCGCTCACCGACGCGCGCGCGGGGCGGCCTACGTACTCGAACTCCCCGACCGGCAGAAGGCGCTCGATGCGGCGGGTCACGAACGACCACGCGCCCATGTTGCGCGGCTCCTCCTGCACCCACTGCACCGTCTCGAGGTTCGGGTAGCTCTCGTAGAGGGCCAGCAGTTCCTCGCGCGGGAACGGGTACAGCTGCTCGATGCGCCCGATGGCGAGCTCCGGGTGGTTGGCCCGGTCCGGGTGGCCGTCGATCTCGTGGAAGATCTTGCCGGTGCACAGCAGCAGGCGGGTGACCTGTGCCGGGTCGGTCACGCGCGGGTCGGGCAGCACGGGCTCGAACCGGCCGTCGGCAAGGTCGGCCAGGCTGCTGGATGCCGCCTTTGCGCGCAGCAGGCTCTTGGGCGTGAACACCACGAGCGGGCGGATCTCGTCCAGCAGGCCCTGGCGGCGGATGAGGTGGAAGTAGTTGGCCGCCGTGGAGCAGTTGGCGATGCGCATGTTGCCCTCGGCCGCCAGGCGCAGGAAGCGCTCGGGGCGGGCGGAGGAGTGCTCGGGGCCATTGCCCTCGTAGCCGTGGGGCAGCAGCAGCGTCAGCCGCGAGCGCACGCCCCACTTGGCCTGCCCTGCGGACAGGAACTGATCAACCATGATCTGTGCGCCATTGGCGAAGTCGCCGTACTGCGCCTCCCAGATGACCAGCGCCTCCTGCGCGGTGGTGGAGTAGCCGTACTCGAAGCCCACGCAGGCCGCTTCCGACAGCGGGCTGTTGTGGAGCTCAAACGATGCCTTCGCCCGCAGCAGGTGCTGCATGGGGATGAACACCTCGCCCTTGCCCGCGTGGTACGACTCGCCGTCGGAGGTGTGGTGCAGCTCCAGGTGGCGCTGGGTGAAGGTGCCGCGCGCCACGTCCTGGCCGGTCAGGCGCACCGGCACGCCCTCGGTGAGCAGCGAGGCGAATGCAAGGGCCTCGGCGTGACCCCATGTGATGCCGCCGTCCTCGTCCAGCGCGGCGCGCCGGCGGTCCAGCTGCGGCGTGAGCTTGGCGTGCACGGGGAAGCCGTCGGGCGGCAGGTGCAGCTGCTCGTTCAGGCCGCGCAGCGTGGACTCGCTCACGCGCGTCTTGACCACCTGCGTCTTCGCGCGGCGCCGCTTGTCGCGGCTGGACTCCTGGTCGGAGCCCTGCTCCAGGCCCGACTGCACCCGCTTGTGCGCGGCGGACATGCGCTCCTCGGCCTCCGCGACCATCGCCGCGTAGTCGTCCTCCGAGATCACCCGGTCCTCGATGAGGCGGTTCGCGAAGATGCGCGCCACCGTGGGGTGCTCCTTGATGGTGCGGGCCATCACGGGCTGGGTGTAGGCGGGCTCGTCCAGTTCGTTGTGGCCAAGGCGGCGGTATCCGATCAGGTCGATCAGCACGTCATGGCCGAACCGCTCGCGGAACTGCGTGGCCAGGTGCACGGCGGCGATGCAGGCATCCACGTCGTCGGCGTTCACGTGGACGATGGGCATGTCGAAGCCCTTGGCCATGTCGCTCGCGTACCGGGTGGAGCGGCTGTCCTCGGGGTCGGTGGTGAAGCCCACCTGGTTGTTCACGATGATGTGGATGGTGCCGCCGGTGGAGTAGCCGGTCAGCCCCTGCAGGTTCAGCGTCTCGGCCACCACGCCCTGGCCCGGGAAGGCGGCGTCCCCGTGGATGAGCAGCGCGACCGCGCGGTTGGGGTCGTGTTCGGCGATGGGGTTGGCCCGGATCGTCTGCGTGGCGCGCACGCCGCCCTCGGCCACCGCATTCACCTGCTCGAGGTGACTGGGGTTGGCGTCCAGGAAGACGTGCACCGACTTGCCCGCGCGCGAGCGGAAGGTGCCCTCGGCCCCCAGGTGATACTTCACGTCGCCGGCGGCGGCGTAGGGCTCGCCGTCGGCGTGGTCCTCGCCGTCGTCGGTGTGCTCCACCTGCCCCTCGAACTCCGCCAGGATCGACTCCGGCGGCCGGCCGAGCGTGTGCATGATGCTGGCCAGGCGACCTCGGTGGGCCATGCCGATGTGCACCTTGGGCACGCCGGCCTCTGAGACCCGCTGCACCACCTCGTCCATCATCGGGATGAGCGCGTCGCAGCCCTCGAGCGAGAAGGTCTTCTGGCCCAGGTACGTGCGCCGCAGGAAGCGCTCGAACACCTCCACCGAGATCAGCCGCTCCAGCGCGGCGCGGCGCTCGTCGCGCGGAAGCCGCGCACGCACCTGGCCGGACTCGATGAACTCGCGCAGCCACTGCCGCTGGTCGTGGTTGGAGATGTGCTCGATCTCGTAGGCGATCGTGCCGCAGTAGGTGTCCTTCAGCGCGGGATAGGCCTCGGAGAAGGTGGCCCCGGGCACGGCGACCCCCAGCAGGGATGCGGGCACCAGTTTCATCTGCTCGGGCGTGAGACCCACCCACGCGGGGTCCAGCGACGGGTCGCCGGGCGGCTCGGACCCCAGGGGGTCGAGGTGCGCGGCCAGGTGGCCGTAGGTGCGGAAGGCGCGGAGCAGCGACATGGCACCGGCGATGGCCGTGAGGGTTTCCTCGTCGGCGCTCGCGGCCACCGGCGCCGGGCCGGCGTCGGGGGCGGCGGCCTGTGGGGTGAAGTCCAGCGGCGGCGCAGCGGGCAGGCCGAGGGCCGCGCGGATCTCGTCGTAGAACCCGTGGTCGCCCGCGATCAGGCCTGCCAGGTCGCGCAGGAAGGCGCCGCTCTCGGCGCCCTGGATGACCCGGTGGTCGTACGTGGAGGTGACCGTCATCACCTTCGACACGCCCCACACCTTCAGCAGGTCGCCGGGCACGCCCTCCATGCCCGGGGGCCACGTGATGCCGCCAGTGGCCACGATGGTGCCCTGTCCGGTCATCAGGCGCGGCACCGATGCGTTGGTGCCGAAGCCGCCGGGGTTCGTGAGGGTGACCCCCGCGCCCTTGAGCTCGTCAGGGCTGATCTTGCCCGTGCGTGACCGCTGGATGAGGTCGTCGAACGCCGCCCGGAACCCCTGGAAGCCCAGTCCCCCGCAGTCGCGGATCACCGGCACCAGCAGCGAGCGGCTGCCGTCCTTGCGCTCCACGTCCACCGCGATTCCGAGATCCACGGTGTCGCGGGGGATCTTGTGGGGCTTCCCGTCGGCGCGCGCGAAGGCGGTGGCCATCCCCGGCGTGGCCTGCACTGCGCGCACGATCGCCCACGCGATGATGTGCGTGAACGACAACTTGCCCCCGCCGGCGACCGCCAGGGCCTCGTTCAGGCGCTTGCGCTCGGCGTCGAGCATCTGCACCGAGATGGTGCGGAACGTGGTGGCCGTGGGAATGGACCGGCTCTCGTCCATGTAGTCGGCCAGCGCCGCCGCCGGGCCGGTCAGTCGCACCAGCTCCTCCCCGGCGGGGGGCGGTGGCTCGGACACGCCGCCCGGCGTGCCGGCGTTCTCCACGTCCGCGCGGCGGATGAGTCCCCCGGGTCCCGTCCCGGTGACCGACGCCAGGTCCACGCCCTTCTCGTACGCCACGCGCCGCGCGATGGGGGAGGCCGCCACGTCGCGCACAGGTGGCGGCGCGGCCGCGCCCGTGGGCGGAGCGGCGGAGTCCGCCGTGGGCGCGGGGGCGGGTTGGGTGCCCGAGGGTGCGGCACCGGCCGCCACCTGCCCCAGCGGGTTCACCACCTCGAACATCTCGCCGGCCGGCACGGCGATCTCGGCCAGCGTTCCCGACGCCGGCGAGGGCACCTCGAGGTCCACCTTGTCGGTGGACACCTCCACGATGATCTCGTCCTGCGCCACCGGGTCGCCGACGGCCTTCTTCCATTCGATGACGGTGCCCTCGGTCACCGACTCCATGTCGGGCAACTGGATGGCCACGAGGGCCCCGGATGCCCCGTTGCCGGAGGCCCCGCCTGCCGCGGCGCCATCGGTGGGCGGAGCGGTGGCGGCCGGTGCGGCGCCGTTGCCGGCCGTGATCTCGCCGAGCAGCTGCCCCACCTCCACGGCGGCGCCCGGCTCGGCGGCGATGGCGGCGAGCACGCCGCCTGCGGGGGACGGGATCTCTACGTCCACCTTGTCGGTGGTGACCTCGAGGAGGGTCTCGCCCTCTGCCACCGGTTCGCCGATTGCCTTGCGCCACTCGATCACGGTGCCCTCGGTCACCGACTCGCCGAGGACCGGAAGGAGGATCTGGATCGTTGTGTCGGCGGGCGTCACGTTCGAGGTCCGAGCATACCCCCGCCAACCGGCCGCGGCCCACGCAGCAGTCGCGACGTGGCAGGGGTGCAGTCCCCCATCATCCCCATCATCGGGGCGGGTCCAGATCGAGGGCCAGGTCGAGCGCCGGGGCGGAGTGGGTCAGGGCGCCCACGCTCACGAAATCCACGCCGCACGCGGCGGCGCGCGCCACGCCCGTGAGGTCCATGCCGCCTGAGGCCTCCGTCGCGGCATGCCCGCGGCAGAGCGTCACGGCCTCGCGCATCGAGGCCTCGTCCATGTTGTCGAGCAGCACGCGATCGGCGCCGGCGGCGAGCGCACGCCGCACGCCCTCCAGGTCGTCGGCCTCCACCTCCACGGGGGTTCCCGGCAGGGCTTCGCGGGCCCGGGCCACGGCCGCGGGCAGGTCAACGCCGCCGAGGGCCAGGTGGTTGTCCTTCACCAGGACCATGTCGTGCAGGCCCATCCGGTGGTTCACGCCGCCTCCGGCGGCCACCGCGCGCTTCTCCAGTGCGCGCCACCCGGGCGTGGTCTTGCGGGTGTCCAGCACGCGCGCAGGGCGGGCCGCCTCCACGAAGCGCGCCGTCATGGTGGCGATACCCGACAGGTGCGACAGCCCGTTCAGCAGGGTGCGCTCGGCGGACAGCAGTGCGTGGGCCGGACCGTCCACCCCCAGCACGCTCTCGCCCGGCGACAGCACCGCGCCGTCGGCGGCCTGCCAGGTGCCCGTCAGGCCCATCTGGCGCAGCACCTCCTCGCCGAACTCCCGGCCCGCCAGCACGCCACCCGAGCGCGCGACGACCCGCCCTCGCGCCCGGGCGCCGTCGGGAACCGTCACCTGCGAGGTCACATCACCCGCGGTGCCCAGGTCCTCGGCGAGCGCGGCGGCCACGAGCGCCTGCAGGTCCATCAGAGGGCGAGCATGCGATCGAGGGCCAGGCGCGCGTCCGCCGCCATGGCGTCATCGACGCTCACGACGTTCACCACGTCGCCGGCGGCCAGGTTCTCCAGCGCCCATGTGAGCTTGGACAGTGTGATGCGGTTCATGGTGACGCACGGGCACAGGTCCTCCTTCAGGCAGAAGACCGTCTTGTCCGGATGCTGCAGGCGCAGCCGGTCGACCAGGTTCCAGTCCGTGCCGATCGCCACCGTCGCGCCCGCGGGCATCTCGCCCACCCGGCGGATGATGTACTCAGTGCTGCCGTCCTCGTCGGCCGCCTCCACCACCGGCCGCGGGCACTCGGGGTGCACGATCACCGTCACGTCGGGGTGCTGTTCACGGGCCTCATGGATCTGCGGCACGGTGAAGCCCGTGTGGACGTTGCAGAAGCCCTTCCACAGCACGATCTCCGCGGCGGACAGGGCGTCGGGCCCGATCCCGCCCAGGTCGGCCTGCCTCGGATCCCATACGACCGGATGCGCGGGGTCCATCCCCAGGCGGCAGGCGGTGTTGCGGCCCAGGTGCTCATCGGGGAAGAAGAACACCATGTCGCCCTGCTCGCGGGCCCACCGGAAGGCGCGCTCGGCGTTGCCGGATGTGCACACCGCTCCGTTGTTCCTTCCGACGAATGCCTTCAGGTCGGCCCCGGAGTTCATGTAGGTGAGCGGGATGATGGTGCGGTCGGGGAACGCGTCGGTGATCTGCTGCCACGCGTCGTTCACGGTGAAGATGTCGGCGCACTCAGCCAGATGGCACCCCGCGCCGAGGTCGGGGAGCACCACGCGCTGGTGATCACGCGACAGGATGTCCGCCGCCTCGGCCATGAAGTACACGCCGAGGAACAGCACCAGGTCGGCGTGGGTGGCCTCGGCGCCACGGCGCGCCAGCAGGAACGAATCACCCGTGATGTCGGCGAACCGGACGACCTCGTGCTTCTGGTAGTGGTGGCCGAGGATCACCAGGCGGTCGCCCAGTTCCTCGCGCGCGGCGGTGGCCCGCGCGATCAGCTCGGCGTCGGGCACCGAGCTCTCCGGCGCCGGGATGGCGCATGTGGGGGCGGTGGTGGTCACGCAACCTCCGTCAGGTCGAGCGACGGCCGGGCCGCCGGTACCGGGGTCGTGGTGGGAACGGGGAAGGGCAGGTCGCCGGCCCAGCAGGTGCGCGTGGCGCCCGCGGGGTCCGGGTCGGGGAAGTCCGAGCGGTGGTGCGCGCCGCGGCTCTCCTCGCGTGCCGTGGCGGCGCGGACCACGAGTTGCGCGACTTCGCGCAGCCCCGCCGTCCCGGCATCCGCCGGGCGGGGCAGGGCCTCCAGCGCCCGTGCAGCGCTCTCCAGCCCGGTTGCGTCGCGCTCCAGGCCGCAGTCGTCCCACATGATCCGCCCGACCGCGGCGCGCACCGTCGCCCCGTCGGCATTGCCGACGGCGAGGGGCACAGGGTCGGCCCGCGGGCCCGGGGCGGGCGTGCGGTCGCCGCCGGCCACTGCGTCGGCGGCCCGGCGCCCGAGCGCGGCGGCCTCGAGGAGCCCGTTCGAGGCCAGCCGGTTCGCGCCATGCAGTCCGGTGCATCCGCACTCGCCCACGGCCCACAGGCCGGGGACCGTGGTGCGCCCGTCAAGATCCGTCAGCACCCCGCCCATCGCGTAATGGGCGGCGGGCGTCACGGGCACCGGGTCGCGCGCGAGGTCGATCCCATGCGCGGCGCAGAGTGCGGCCACCCCGGGAAACCGGGCGTGCACGCGCTGCGGATCGAGGTGGGCGAGGCTCATCACCACGTCGGCACCGGTCTCCCGTGCCCGCCGGAACACCGCCCGGGCCACCACGTCGCGCGGGCCCAGGTCGCCCATGGGGTGCACGCCGGCCATCACGGGCTCCCCGGCGTGGTCGTACAGCATCCCCCCGGCCCCGCGTACCGCCTCGCTCACCAGAGCGAGCGGGCTCGGGCCCACCGCCAGCGCGGTGGGGTGGAACTGCACCATCTCCAGATCCGCCAATGCGGCCCCGGCGCGCCGCGCGAGCGCGGGGCCATCGGCCGTTGCGCCCGCAGGGTTGGTGGTGCGGGCGAACAGGTGCCCGGACCCGCCGGTTGCAAGGAGCACGGCCCGGGCCGCGATGGCCTCGCCGTCCTCCAGCCACACGCCGTGAACGCCCGTGTCCCCCGTCGCCAGATCCCGCACCGCGGCGTGCTCGACCACCCGGATGCCCGCGTGGGCGTGCACGGCGCCCGCGAGCGCGGCGGCCACGTGGCGTCCGGTCTCGTCGCCCCCCGCGTGGACCACGCGGGGGAGTGAGTGGGCGCCCTCCCGGGCGAGCGCGAGGGCATCGCCGGCCCGGTCGAAGCGCACGCCGAGGCCCTCCAGTTCGGCGATCAGCCCGGGCGCGTCCCCGCAGACGGCCCGCGCCGTCCCGCGGTCGCCCATCCCGGCGCCGGCCTCCAGGGTGTCCCGTACGTGGCCTTCGACGGAATCACCGGGCCCGACGGCCGCGGCGATGCCCCCCTGCGCCCACTGCGTGCTGCCCTCGCCCAGCGCCGCCTTGGTCACGATGACCACGGGGACGCGGCCCGCCAGGCGCAGGGCTGCCGTCATGCCTGCCAGTCCGCCGCCGATCACCACGGCGGGGGGCTCAGGAGCTATTTTGCGTCGGATTGACGTCATATCACCAACGATTTTACGTCAATACGACGGATGCACAAGCGCGGTCGGTGCCCGCCCGGAACGCGACAGGGCGGCACGCGGCCGCCCTGTCGGGAGTGCTTCCGGATCCTGCCTCTCGGTCAGGCGAGCGCCGACTCCTCCACGCGCCGCGCACGCTGGAGGGCTGCCTCCAGGCGGTCCCAGGCGCGCTCCTCGGCTGCCAGGTAGTCGTCGGTGCTCGAGTAGACCCCGACGTTCCGCGATACCGCGAGGTAGTCCGAGATCGCCCTGTCGCGCAGGCGATCGAGGGCCGTCTGGGGAACGGTGGTCTCATCGGTGATCGCGTTCATCTCATCTCCTGGGCGTTGCCCTTCGGGTAGTGGCAGTAAGCCAGAAGCTGGACAGCGAAGCAAGGGGAACTGTCAAGGTTTGTCCTCCCATAACCATTCCCCATCACTATTCCCCGCCTCGGGCCCCCACGGCGTGGCGCCCGCCCAGCAGCTCGCGCGCCAGGTCGTCGCGGTCCCACAGCGTGACGCCGGTGGTGCCGGCCAGTTCGATCGCCGCGGGCGTGAAGGTGCTGTTGGTCACCACCATCGCCTCTCCGGTTCCGTAGTGCAGGCGCGCCGCGGCGGCCTGCTGCACGGCCGCGACGCCCACCGGCCGGCCCTGCCGCTTCGCCTGCACCACCACCTCGTCCACCGCTCCGTGCCCCAGCACCAGGTCCGCCCCGAAGTCACCGGACGCCCGGGTGTGGCGCACGCGCCAGCCCGCGGCGCGGAACAGGATCGCCAGCCAGTCCTCGATCTCCTCTCCCGTCATCATCTCGGTGGCGGAGAGCCCGCGGCGGCGGGCCAGCCCCTCGCGCCCGCGCCGCGACCAGCTGCCGAGCGCCAGCACCGCCGTGACCGCCCCGCCCACCACCACGGCCACCACCGGCGGTGCGACCAGCGCGAGCACCAGCACCAGGACGGCGCCCGCGATGAGCCACGTGAGCAGTTCCATGCCGAGCCAGCGCGCCATCCGGGCCATGGGCGAATCCTGCCGGGCGCCGCGGTCGTCATCGGGGCGACGCCGGGCGGTCTACCGTTCGGCGCGTGGAGGTCACGAGGATCCACGAGGGGCTGTGGCGATGGGCCGTCGCGGGCGGGGACTGCCCATCGCGCGCCGCCACCTACCTCGAGCACGGCGACCACATGGTGCTGGTGGATCCCGTCCTGCCCCCCGCGGATGCGGATCGCGAGCGGTTCCACCGCGCCATCGCGCGCGACCTCGCGCGCCTCGGCGGCGCGGTCAGCATCCTGCGCACCCACCCGGCTGACGCCGAGGAGGTCGCGGAGGTGGCCCGCCTGACCGGCGGCCGCGTCATCGGGCCGGAGGACCCGCCGCCGCCGGGCATGCAGCGGCTTCCGCTGGCTGCCCGGCATGAAGTCGCCTGGTGGTCGGCGCGGCATCAGGCGCTGATGCCCGGCCGCGCGCTGCGCGTCTCCCCCGACGGGGTGATCGTGGCCGTGCCGGGCGTGGATGCCGCGGCCCTGCTCGCCGTATCTCCCCGCGTGGTGATTCCTGCCGAGGGCCCGATGCTCTGCATTCCCGCACCGTGACGCGCGGTACCGTAGGGGCCATGCCCTCGCCCTCGCCGCCGCTGCTTTCCCAGATGGCCGCCCTCGCGGATGCCCATGCCGACGCGCTGCGCGCCCCCGTGCGCGCCTTCGATATCGGCGGCCGGCCATTCGACCCCGACGTGCGGCCCGCGCTGATGGGGGTGGTCAACCTTTCGCGCGATTCCTGGTACCGGGAGTCG
>JAUROO010000049.1 GCA_030829765.1 Miltoncostaeales bacterium
ATGGAGTCGACACACAGCCCCGCTCCCCCCGCCGCGGGGTCGAAGGGAGCCCGCATCTGGGCGCTCGTGCTCACGGGCATCGGGCTCTTCATGGTGACCCTCGACAACCTGGTGGTCACCACCGCGCTGCCGGTGATCCGCGTCGACCTCGGCGCATCGGTGGAGACCCTCGGCTGGGTGGTCAACGCGTACACGCTGGCGTTCTCGGTGCTGCTGCTCACCGGCGCGGCGCTGGGCGACCGCTTCGGGCGGCGCCGGGTATTCGCGGCCGGCCTGCTCATCTTCGCCATCGCATCCGCGGGCTGCGCGCTTGCACCCAGCATCGAGTGGCTCATCTTCTTCCGCGCGCTCCAGGGGCTCGGTGCCGCACCGGTGCTGCCGCTGTCGCTCACGCTGCTGGCCGACGCCTTCCCTCCGGGAAAGCGCGGGTTCGCGATCGGCATCTGGTCGGGAATCTCTGGACTGGCCGTCGCGGCCGGCCCGGTGATCGGCGGCGTCATCGTCGACGGCATCTCATGGCACTGGATCTTCTGGGTGAACGTGCCCATCGGCATCGTGGCCGCGGGACTCACGCTGTGGAAGCTGCGCGAGTCGTACGGCCCCGACACCGGGCTCGACCTCCTGGGAATGCTGCTCGCGGGCATCGGCGTGTTCGGCATCGTCTACGGAATCGTGCGCGGCAACGAGGCCGGGTGGGGATCGCCGGAGATCCTCGGCACCCTGCTCGGGGGCGTGGCGTTCATCGTGGCCTTCGTCTGGTGGGAGTCGCGCGCCCCGCACCCGATGCTGCCGCTCAAGTTCTTCCGCAACCGGGGGCTCAACGTGGCCAATGCCGCATCGGTATGCCTCTACTTCGGCCTGTTCGGCGCGGTGTTCTTCCTGGCCCAGTTCCTGCAGACCGTGCAGGGCGACAGCCCCACCGAGGCCGGGCTCAAGGTGCTGCCCTGGACGATCATGCCGATGTTCATCGCGCCGCTCGCCGGGCTCTTCAGCGACCGCATCGGGGCCCGGCCCTTCATGGTGGCCGGCCTGTTCATCATGTCCGGGGCATTTCTCTGGATGGGTCTGGTCATCACGCCCGACATCTCATACCTCGGCCTGTTCGGCGGCTTCCTGCTCGCGGGCTTCGGCATGTCGATGGTCTTCGCGCCGGTGTCCAACCTCCTCGTGCAGTCAGTGCCCCAGGTGGACATCGGCAAGGCATCGGGCACCAACAACACCGTCCGCGAGATCGGCGGCGCCATGGGCATCGCCGTCATGACGGCCATCTTCACCGCGAGCGGGTCCTACGACAGCGGGCAGGCCTACGTTGACGGCCTCAACCCCGCGGTGCTCGTGGCGGCCGGGGTTCTGCTCGCCGGGGCGATCATCTCGCTTGCGGCTCCGCGGCTGCTCGGTGCGAAGCCGGATGGCGTGGCCGCGCACTGATGCGGCTCAGCGACCGCGGGGCCGGCGCCGCTTCCTAGTAGGGGAGTTCCCGGGGCAGCAACCGGTCGACGATATCCCCGGCGAGATCCGGTTGCAGCGGATCGACGGCCATCGGCTGGCCCGCGGATGAGCGCGCCATGGCATCGGGCAGGTCGAGCCAGACTGCGAAGGGCGAAAGAGTGGACTGGAAGATGAACCGGCCCGCGGTGAGGTCGGTGGCCGAGACCCACCATGTGGGGTAGGTGCCGAAGGGCTCCGAAGGGGCTCCGAAGGGCACCGACATCGAGCGGGCCACGCTCACCGCACCAGCGAGTGCCTCATCGGCATCCGCGGGCTCGGGGAGGTGATCGAGGAAGTACGTGCCGCGCACGAACCGCGAGATGGGGTCGACGTCGCCGGGAAGCGCGTCGGCACCCCCGAACGGCGCGTATCGAGACAGACAGGCGAGCTGCATATCGAGCGGCGGGTCGTTGGTGACCACCCGGGCCTCGGCGCCCTCATGCACGACGACCCCGCCCGGCAGCACCTCGACGACCGCTGCATCGCCATGACGATCCTCCACCGCGAGATGCATGCCGAATGAGGTCCCGCGCATCGGCGCATCGACGATGCGCACCGAGTCGAGCGACGCCAGCACCTCGCCCACCGTCGCGCAGGTATCGAGAGCCCACTGCGCCCACATCACGTTCCCCAGCGCGGGGCGGTGGTCGGGTGCCTCCCACTCCGAATCCTCGAGATAGAGCACGTGCGCTGCAAGGCCGGCGTCATTCACGCCCTCCGATGTGACCGCATCCCACCCGCTCACGACAAGCGATGCGTGGCGCGAGGTCCACTCCAGGGCGTCGGCGCCGGGGGCGCCCCGGCGGGCGAGCCCGGCGGGCAGGGCCCAGATCACTGGCTCGTCGCTCACGTACCAGTCGACGGTGCGACATGCCACGCGCACGCCTGATGCGGTGGACAGGAAGATCCGTGAACACATGGTCGGGCTCCGTTCCTAGGCGCTCGCGGCCGGAGCCGCCCCGCCGCCACTTGCGGGGCCCTTGCCGCCGCCGGCCTCTGCGGCGTCGTCGTCGGCCTGCCAGCGCTTGATCGACTTGCGCAGGAACCAGTACTGCCACATGCCCCAGACGATCTGGGTGCCGAGGGCCACCCCGGTCCACACCAGCACACCGGCGGTGGCGGAGTGCACGTCCATGCCGCCGGCCACCAG
>JAUROO010000050.1 GCA_030829765.1 Miltoncostaeales bacterium
ACGCTGCCGGGGCTGTTCGACTTCAACCAGTGGAACGCCAACAAGCCGGGCACCACGCTGTTCGTGCCCATCACGAACATGACGATGGAGTACATCAACGTGCTCTTCATCTACCTGGCCCGCTCGTACTCCTTCAACATCGTGGACGAGCGCCACGGTGGACGCTCCGCCGGCCTGCAGAAGTGGGTGGATGAGGGCCGCGTGGACCCCGCCCGGAAGATGGGCATGATCGAACTCGAGAACCGCGTGCTCTCGATGATGGTCGTGGAGCAGGCGTTCATCTGCCAGAACCTGAACGTGGCCATGCAGGCCCTGGGCCTTGGCGGCTGGACCTTCACGGGGTATCTGCCCAAGTTCGTGATGGGCGGTGGCGACGTGCTGGGCCTGGGCTTCCGCTTCAACGAGGACAACGACGGCAACACCTACGCGGTGGGCCGTGACGGCTATTACGAGGCCTTCGTGCCGCCGTACTACAACGACATGCACGAGGCGGTGGACGCCTTCATGGCCCTGAAGTGGGGCGCCATGGACACGGACGTGAGCAAGCCGTACAAGACCGACTCGATGAACGAGGCCTTCACCGCGGCCATCCCCCGCCCGCACGACGAGACCGTGGAGATGGTGAAGGCGTACTGCCAGTACGCCTACGACACCTACGGCCGGTTCCCGGTGGCGATGGACCCGATGTTCCAGCGCCTCACCACGCAGGTGCAGCACATCGACACGGACTTCTACGACAAGTACTACCCCGAGGGCTCCTACAGCGGCCAGCACGCCAGCCACTTCCAGCGCTGGCACTCCGAACTGTGCGACCACGACGGCAAGCCGCCGCGGCGGCAGTAGCCGCAGGGCACATCAAGGGGATGCACGCGACGGGGGCCCGGTGGGCCCCCGTCGCACATCCCGGCGCGTGACCCGCCCGCTAGGGCTTGGCGTTGCCCGCGGCCGACTTGGCCTGGGCGATGATGCTCTGCACGCCCTGGAGCGCCTGCACCTCGGCCTGCACCAAGGTGCCTGCCCCGGTGGCGAAGACCGCCTTGGCGATCTCCTTGGGCGTCTTGCCTGCCTCCGCCGCGGCGACGATGGCCTCGGTGAGCTTCTCCTGCTCCTGCTGTGCGGCCGCCTGCAGCCCCTGCCCCTCCAGGTTGGTGGTGGCAAGTGCGGCGGTGGTGGACCTCACGTCTGCGAGCCCGTCATCGCCGAGCCCGACGCCCAGCGGAATGAGGGCGCAGAGCGCGACGACCACGAGGGCGCCGATGACCGGTACGAATTCCTTGAGTTTTCCCATGCGGGGAAATCTGCCATGCGCGGTGGACGCTTGCCCGCGATCCGGGTTCTCCGCGCCGGCCGGCACCGCCGTGCGGATGGCGGCCAGCAGGCGCGCGCGGTCGCGCACCCGCATGGCGGGGAATTCTCCCGGCCCGGGCGCACCGGAGCGGCCGCAGAACCTCACGCCGGGGGGGCTCAACCCCAGGGGCCGAAGGGCGGCTTCGCGGTCGTGCACCATCAGCGCAAAGGTTCCCAGCATCGACGATACTTCTGATGTGACCGGCCACCTCACCGACGCCCAGCGCGACGCGCGCGACCTCGCCCGCGACTTCGCCGCCGGGGAGATCGCCCCGCACGCAGCCGACTGGAACGCACGCGGTCATGTGCCCGTCGACCTGCTGCGCCGCATGGGTGAACTTGGCCTGCTGACCCCGGCGATCCCGGAGGAGTACGGCGGGCCGGGCCTGGACGCCACGTCCCTCTGCCTGATCGTGGAGGAGATCGCCCGGGCCGATGCCGGAGTGGCCGTGGCGGTGGCCGTGCAGAACGGCCTGGTGGGGGCTCCGCTGCTGCGGGCCGGCACTGAGGAGCAGAGGCGCCGGTGGCTGCCCGAACTGGCGAGTGGCCGGATGATGGGCTGCTACGCGCTGACCGAGGCCGATGCGGGATCCGACACCGCGGCGCTGTCCACGCGAGCGCGGCCGGACGGTGGAGGCTGGCGCATCACCGGCGCGAAGCAGTGGATCAGCAACGGCGGGTTCGCCGACCTGTTCGTGGTGTTCGCACGCACCGGTGGTGAGGGCGCCCGTGGGGTAAGCGCCTTCATCACCCCACGGGCCGAGGGGCTGGAAGTGGGAGCGGAGATCCCGAAGATGGGCCTGCACACGTCATCCACCGTCGGCCTGTCATTCGATGAGGTCCTCGTAACGGGCGACGCCATGCTGGGCGCGGAGGGAGAGGGCCTCAAGCTGGCCCTTGCGACGCTGGACGGCGGGCGCATCACGGTGGCCGCGCAGGCCTGCGGAATCGCGCAGGCCTCGCTCGACCTGGCGGTGCGCTACGCAGGCGAGCGGAATGCCTTCGGCGGCCCCATCGGCCGGTTCCAGGGAGTGCAGTTCCCCATCGCCGACGTGGCCGCGCAGCTCGATGCCGCGCGCCTGCTCACGCTGCACGCAGCCGGCCTGCGCGACTCCGGCCAACCCCATGGAGCGGCCGGGGCGAAGGCCAAGCTGTTCGCATCATCGGTGGCCGTGCGCGCAGCGGACGTGGCGGTGCAGACGCTTGGGGGCTACGGCTACTCGGCCGAGTACGGCGCCGAGCGCCTCTACCGCGACGCCAAGATCACCGAGATCTACGAGGGCACCAGCCAGATCCAGCGTTTGGTGATCGCGCGCGACCTGCTGGGCGACGCCGCGCGCTGACGCCGGCTACGCCACCCGGCGGGCCACGGCGAACGTCTTGACGAAGCGGTAGCGGTACAGGCCGTCGGGGTCGGCCGCCGCGCGGAAGGCGGTGCGCACGCGAGTCAGCACATCGGCCTGCTGGGGCGCGGGCAGGTCGTCCCACAGGTGGGTGGCCACGGCGTCCATGCGATCGGCGATGGAGTCGGGCGGCACGGCGCGCTCGCGCACCTCGGCCCAGGTGTCCACCGGCTCGAGGCCTGCTGATGCCATGACCCCGGACAGCCAGCCCAGTGTGATCTCGTTCGACACGATGGAGTCGCCCAACCGTGACAACAGCGGGCCGGCGGCATGCATGAGGTCCACGGTGGGCCGGTCATGCCCCTCCCCCGGCGCGAGGAGGGCCACGATGCCCCCGGGGCGCACCACTCGGGCCATCTCGCGGATCGCCGCCGGGCGATCGGGCATCCAGTGCAGCGCCATAGTGCAGACGGCGAGATCGGCCCACCCGTCCGCCACGCCGGCGGAAACCGCATCCACCGCGCGCAGGTCGGCATTCACAGCGGGGTGCGCCGCCAGGTGCCCGGCGAACACATCGAGCATCGGACGCGAGGGATCCACGCCCACCACCTCGCGCACGCCGCCCCGGGCGACCACCTCCATGGTGGCGAAGCCCGTGCCGCAGCCGATGTCCACCACACGCGCGAACGTCTCATCGGGGAGTGCCGCCACCAACCTGCGCGATCCGGCGCGATTCAGCGCCACAAGCTGCTCGTATGCGATGGCGCTGCGGTCGAACGAGGCCGCGGGGTCGTTTGCGGTGCCCATGCATGCGTTCCTACACCCCGCGGGGGCATGCCGCCCCCGGGCACCTCGGCCTACGATGGCCTGTGTGATCACCATCACCGGCCCCTCGTACCTGGATGTCCTGATGCGCGTGCCGCACCTGGCCCAGGAGGGCGAGAAGGTGCGCGGCCAGGTGGTGCGCGAGAGCCCGGGCGGCGGTGCCATGAACACCGCGGCATGGTTGGCCACCCGCGACGCGGACGTGCGCCTGGTGACCACACGCGGTGCCGACAGCGAGGGGCGCACGCTGACGGATGCCTGCGAGGGCGTGGGGCTGGCCGTCGACTGGGTTGCATGCGAGCGCACCGCGAGGGCTCTCGTCCTGGTGCCACACGGCGGTGAGCGCACGATCTACACCGGGCACCTTCATCCGCCACGCGATGAGGAGATCCTCGAGGTGATCGGCGGCGGCGACACCGGTGTGACCTGGTCGGCCTGGCGGCACACCGAACTGCGCGTGGCCGCGGCGGCACACGGGAGCATCAGGGCCACGGATGCGCGCGCCATCGAGGAGGACGCGGCGGCGGGTCACCAGTGGGACCTCTACATCGGGTCGGCCAGCGAGAACCCGGGCGGGGTGGCCGATGGCGATCTTGCGGCCACGGGCGCCCGGTGGTGCGTGATCACCGACGGCGCGCGCGGGGGCCACGTGTGGGAGCGCGGCCGGGGGTGGCGCGCATTCGAGGTAGCGCCGCTCCCGGCCGATGAACTCGTGGATACCTGCGGTGCGGGTGATGCCTTCGCGGCGGGCGTGCTGCAGGCGCTGGACGGGGGCGCAGACATCGTGGATGCCTGTGCCCGGGGTGCGGCGGTGGCCGCGCAGTGCCTGCGGCAGGTGGGCTCGTTCCCCGGGGGCCCGGTGCGAACCGCGCCCGCAGCGCGCCCCTGATCAGCGCGAGATGCGGTGGATGAGGTCCGCGGTGCCGCGGCGCTCAGGCGGGCGTGGGCTCGGGACGACCACGGCGGCCGCGCATCTTCGCGCGCACGGCATTCCGGCCCATCTCGATCATCGGACCCGGCAGGTGGTGGATTCGGGTGAGCACCTGGTCGAGGGCGTCCACGAACCACGCGATGTCGTCGTCGGAGATGACGTACGGCGGCATCAGGCGGATGATGGGGTCGTGGGTGCCGGTCACCTGGGTGAGCACACGGTGGCGTGAGAGCAGTGGCATCACCACCAGTTGCGGGAACAGGCTGCCATGCATGGCATGCACGGCATCCCAGGCCATCTTGCGGCGCCCGCCCGAGGGCTGCTGCAGCTCGATGGCCACCAGGCACCCCAGGCCGCGGGCCTCGCGCAGCACCTCGTGGCGATCCCGCAGCGCGTTGATGCCGTCCACCAGCAGGCGGCCCTGCCGGGCGCTGCGGGCAAGCATGTCGTCGTCGTCCAGCACGCTCAGGGTGGCGAGGCCCGCGGCCATGGCGAGGTTGTTGCGGCCGAAGCTGGACGAGTGCACCCAACAGCGGTCCATGCGGCTGAACACCGCGGAGTAGATCTCCCGACGGCACATCATCGCGGCCACGGGTACGTACCCCCCCGACAGCGCCTTGCTGGTGGCGATGATGTCGGGCTGCAGGCCGAACTGCTCGAAGGCGAACATTGTGCCCGTGCGCCCGTAGCCGGTGGCCACCTCATCGCAGATGAGCAGCGTGCCGTGACGGCGGCAGAGGGCCTGTACGTCGTTGAGGAATCCCTCGGGCGGCATGCGCACGCTGTGCCCGGGCACGCACTCAACGATGACCGCGGCGCAGTCCTCGCGCGCCAGCACGCGCTCGAGGTGGGCCAGGTCGCCGGGCTCCACCTCGTCCCCGGGCAGCAGGAGGCCGAACCCCTCGCGGAAGTCATCCCCGCCCATCACCGACAGCGACCCCAGGGTCAGCCCGTGCCAGCCGCCCCGGAAGTGCACGAACCGGTCACGGCCGGTGGCGGCCCGGGCGAACTTGAGCGAGGCCTCCACCGCCTCGGTGCCCGAGTTGCAGAAATAGACGGCATCGAGGTGGTCGGGCGTGCGCTGCACGAGGGCCTCGGCCAGAAGACCTGCCAGCAGTGCGCAGTCCATCTGCACCATGTTGGGCAGGTCCATGTCGACGACATCCCGGACGGCCCGGGCCACCACCGGGTTGCTGCGGCCGATGGCCGCCACCCCGAAGCCCCCGAGCATGTCGAGGTATCGATCGCCGGCGCCATCCCAGAGATATGCGCCCTCGCCGCGCGAGTAGACCCGGTCGAACCCGATGGTGCGGAACACATCCACGAGGGTGGGGTTGATGTGCCGCTCATGCAGCGCGTAGTTCTCGCCGGCGCGGTCTGCCACCAGTTGGGTGATGTCGAAGGCCATGGCGCGGCACCGTACTCCCGTTTTCGGGGCGCCGAGGGCTGCGCGCTGGTACATCACGCCCCGCATGCCATGGCTGCTCGTCATCACCGCGGGCTTCTTCGAGGTTGCCTTCGCGACCCTGCTGAAGCTCTCGAACTCGTTCACCCGCATCTGGCCCACCATCGGGTTCGCCATCTGCGCGATCCTGAGCTTCGGCCTGTTGTCGTGGGCCCTGCGCTACCTGCCCATCGGCACGGCCTACGCGGTATGGACGGGAATAGGCGCCGCAGGCACCGCGGCACTCGGCATCTGGGTATTCAACGACGCCGCCACCTTCGCCCGCATCCTGGGCATCGCGATGATCGTCGGCGGCGTGATCGTGCTGAACCTCACCGGCTCGCACTGAGCCGGCGATGGCCGCCAATCCCGGTGCCGGGCGCGGGCCGGGGGCCGGCCGGTGGTGCCTAGCCGGCGGAGCCCAGGCGGTGCACGGCGATGAGGCTCGTGGCACCCGGGGCGGCCACCTGGGGACCGCTGGTCAGCACCACGCGGGCGCCGTCGGGCAGGCCCAGGCGCTCCTGTGCACGGCGGAGGCTGCGCTCCACCAGGGCGTCGATGGGCTCCTCGGGACGCTGGTGCAGGGGCTCCGGGATGACGCCCCACTCCAGCGCGAGGTGACGGGCAACCTCGGCATCGCTGCACAGGGCCAGGATGGGGCGGCGCGGGCGGAAGCGCGCGGCCGCGCGGGCTGAGCCCCCGGTCTCGGTGGGGATGACCAGCGCCTCGGCCTTGATCTCGCGCGCCAGCAGCACCGCCGCGCGCATGACCGACTCGCCGGTGGTCCGCCCCTCCTCGCGCGAGCCCCCCTCCACGATCAGCGGCGTCACACCGTCCTGGGCGTCCAGGGCGATGGCCGCCATCTGCTGGATGGTCTCGACCGGGTAACGCCCCACGGCGGTCTCGCCGGAGAGCATCACGCATGAGGTTCCATCGATCACGGCGTTGGCAACATCCGATGCCTCTGCGCGCGTGGGCTCGGGGGCGGCGATCATCGACTCCAGCATCTGCGTAGCGGTGATGACCATCTTGCCGCGCTCGTTGGCCGCCTGGATGATGCGCTTCTGCAGCAGCGGAACGCGCGACACGCCCGCCTCCACGCCCAGGTCGCCACGGGCCACCATCAGCGCGTCCGCGGCGTCGGCGATCTCCTCCAGGTGCTCGATGGCCGACAGCGTCTCGATCTTGGCGATGATGCGCGCCGGCGACCCCAGGATCTCGCCCCGCAGTTCGCGGATGTCGTCCGCGCCGTTCACGAACGACAGGGCGATGAAGTCGGCACCGGCATCAAGGGCCGTGCGGACGTCCTCGCGGTCCTTGTCGGTGAGCGCCATGCGGCCCACCTGCGCGTGCGTGAGGAAGGCCCCCTTGCGCGGCAGGGCGATGCCCGGGATGACGCAGGTACCCATCAGCGCGCCCTTGGCGCGCTCGGCGATGGCGATGCGCGGCGCACCGTCGCCGATGACCAGCTCGGACGTGCCGGGTTCGGCGGCCTCCACGACCCCGGGCCAGTCCACCACCAGCGATCCCGTGGCCCCCTTGGCCTTGGGGTCGCCCACGATGCGCACCTCGTCACCCTCGTCAAGGTCGGCGCGTCGCGATGCCTCATGCAGGCGGATCTTCGGCCCCTGCAGATCGAACATGATGGCCACGTGCCGGCCCGCCGTGGCAGCGGCGTCGCGCGCCTGCCAGGCGCGGCGGATGAAATCGTTGCGCGTTCCGTGCGAGCAGTTGATCCGCACGCCATCCACCCCGGCACGCACCATCGCGACCAGGGCGTCCTGGTCGTCGGTAGCGGGCCCGAGGGTGGCCACGATCTTGGTGCGTCGGAGCGCGTCCATGGGGGGCGGGATGCTAGTCCCGCACGGTGAGACGGGCGTTGCGGGTGACGCGCCCGCTACCTCCTAGGCGAACTTCGCCCCTGCGAGGCTGGTGCCGGAGTGGGTGGGCGGACCACCGTTCGGCTCCACCGAGATGTCCACCGCCGCGTAGTCAGCGGGTGCGGGAAGCGGCAGCGTGAGGTCCACATCACGGGACGACGGGGTGAACGACCCCACCGACGTCATCTCTGCGGACCCCTTCTCCAGCACCCACACCTCGTAGTGGTGGCCGGATGGTGGCGGTGGCACGTCGCGCAGCGCCACCTCGACGGCGCCACCCAGCCGGTCGGCCGCATACAGCGACGCCGTGCCGGACACCCCGTCGCCACCCTGCGCCACCACGGCGGTGCTGGCGGTGAGCGGGCCCAGGTCGTCGCCCCCACCGGTGAGCGACGCGGTCACGCCCACGGCGATCGCGGCCGCGCAGGCAGCCGCGGCGATGGACGCAAGGACGGTGCGCCGGTGCGCACGACGCGAGTCGAGGCTGATCACCGGCGCGAGCGGTGCCCCGCCATCCTCCTCCGCGGCAACCGCCGCGGCGATGCGGTCACCCAGGTCCGGGGGCGGTGGAACCGGCGGCAACGCGCCGCGCAGGCCGCGCATGGTGGTCTCGTCTTCAGGTGTCAGGTGATCGTTCATCAGTCATGCCTCCAGGCCGAGATCCCTGGCGACCTCCCGCATGCGCCCGAGGGCGAGTCGCATGCGGCTCTTCACGGTTCCGAGCGGAAGTCCCAACCGGTCGGCGATCTCCGATTGGGACAAGCCGTCGAAGTACCCCAATTGCAGCACGTCGAGCTGCTCCTGTGGCAGTCGTGCCATGGCCTCCCCCACGCGTACCGCGGCATCGGCCTCGGCCACCACGTCTGCGGTATCCGGCGCCGTACCCGTGGGCTGGACCTCCTCCTGCGGTGTCGGGCGGCGCGACTGGCCGCGCACGGCATCGAGGGCCCGGTTCCGCGCAATCGCGCACAGCCAGGTGCTGGGCTGCGCGCGCCCGGGGTCGAAGGTGCGGGCGGTGCGCCACGCCGCCATGAAGGCGTCCTGCGTGCACTCCTCGGCTGCCTGCGCGTCCCCCGTGATACGGAAGGCGATCGCATGCAGCATTCGCCCATAGCGGCCGTAGAGGTCGCTGAGCGCCGTCTGGTCGCCCGACGCCATGCGGGCGAGGAGCCGGGCATCGATCGCGCCGGCGTCCGGGGCATCCGCGGAAGTGCGCTCCACGCGCCCATGGTAGGCCGCGCGGGCGCGTGCCCGGCGCGCGGGCAGGTCGGTGATGACGGCCGTCATGGCCTGCGCGCCGGGCATTCCCGCTACCTCAGGGACGGCGGGATGAGCACGTTGTTGATCACGTGGATCACGCCGTTGCTGGCCATGACGTTGGCCTTCGTGACCACCGCATTGTTGTTCAGCCGCACCACGCCCTTCTTCGTGCGGACCTTGATTCCGCTCCCCTCCAGGCTGCGCACCGCGTAGTACTTGGTGATCTGCGGCGCGAGCACCTGCTTGGGCAGCACGTGGTAGGTGAGCACGGCCTTCAGCTGGTCGGGGTTGGCCTTGAGGGCCGCGAGGGTGTCCGCCGGCACCTGCTTGAACGCCGCATTCGTCGGCGCGAAGACGGTGAACGGGCCCTTGGCCGAGAGCGCGTCGACCAGCCCGGCTTCCTTCACCAGCGATACCAGCGTCGAGAACTGCGGGTTGGACGATGCCACCTGCACGATGTTCTGCTTGGGCTTCGCCGGCGCGCTGTCGTGCGTGTGTGCCATGGCAGGCGAGGCCGCGACGGCTGCGGCGGCGGCAACAGCGCCAAGGGCGGGAAGAAGGCGGGTACGCGTGGACATCAGTGGTCCTCCTCGGTCGGGGCCCGATCCCATCGGGCCGTTCGACCGTGGTACGACCGCCACGGGTGGTCGGATCACCAAGCCGGCGGAGGATGTTCCACCGGAACCCGCCGGGGTCCTACGGGCGGACGGCCCCCACGTAGTCGTGCATGCGGTTGGCCAGCGGGAAGATGCTGACCACCCGGCCGGTGCGCGGCGCGTGGATCACGTTGCCGTCACCCATGTAGATGCCCATGTGGCCGAGGTTCCGGAAGAAGACCAGGTCACCGGCGGCCAGCTGCTCGAAGGGAACCTTGGGCAGCGCGGCCCAGATGTCCCACGTGCTGCGCGGGATCGACTTGCCGAGCTGCTTGTACGAGAACATCGAGAGCCCCGAGCAGTCGAAGCCCGCGGGCGTGGCCCCTCCGTAGCGGTAGGGCACGCCCAGGTACTGGGTGGCCACCTGCACCACGCCGGCGTTCGGCTCGGCCGGGGGCAGCGGTCCGGTGGCCGCGGCTACCCCGCGCATCTTGATGCCGATGGCCGACAGGAACGAGGCGTCCACGATCAGGTTGGGCTTCATGCCCAGTTTGCGCTGCAGCCGCTTGGTGGCGTTCTGCGTGGCGCGGTCCCAGCGGCCGGTGATGCGGATGCGCTGCCCCTTCGAGCGCAGCTTGCGCTGGTACTTCTTGATGAACGACGAGCGTGTGCGGGGGCCCACCAGGGAGACCGGGCCCGAGGGCACCGCCACGGCGGGCGTGGCCGGCGTGGCGCCGTCGGCGGGAGGAACAGGGGCGGGAGCCTGCGAGGCAACCGGCGGGGCCGATGCCGTGCTGGTTCCCGGCAGCGTGTCGGGGATGGGCGTCGCCGAGAGCGTCGCGCCACCCGCGAGCGGGAGCGTCAGTCCGAGGAGGATCGCCGCGGTGCGAAGTCGCACGAAGGGGGTCCTCACGTTCTGGCGTGCCGCGATAGCTGGGGCTCCTGTTCGACTACGAGGGCATCGTGCCGACGCGCGTGCTCAGCGCCGTTGATCCATCACACGATGGGAGCACCGTAGGCAGCACGTGCTGCCGGCACAAGCCTTGTCGGTGCCTGTTATCCCCCAAAATCGTGCCGGGGTTCGCCCCTTTTCCCATGTGCATGGGGAATCCGGCACGGACGGGCGTCAGGTGGGAGTTTCATTCATAAGTACGCGCTATGCGGGAAATAATGAATCCGTCGTGCGGACGCAATGGAGGCAGCCCCGGGCAGGCGTTCACCCCACCGTGGTGACGGCCGGCGGCACCCACGTGGACGTCATCGAGCCGTCCGGCGGCGGCAGGATGCTCGCCGCCGTGTTGCTGCCCGGCGTGGGGAAGTAGATGCGCAGCATCGGGCGGATCTGCGGGGTGGGCAGGGTGCGCCCGTACACCTTCTGCAGGTACGCGGTGGAGGGCGTGGGCAGCCAGTTGGTGGCGGGAGCGCCCGCGGGCAACGAGGGCCCGATCCACAGGGTCACCGACCCATCGGCGTTCCGCGCCAGGCGCCCCGAGGTCAGTTGCTGCGACCCCAACTGCGACACCGGCTGCACGGCCCCCCACCACAGGTCCCCGCTGCCCGGCTGCAGGTCCACCACCGTGCCCGGGGTGCCGTCGGGCCCCTGCTCGGGCACCCCGCCTCCGGCCTGCCCGCCGGGCGGCGTGGGCGACACCACCTGCTGCCACGTGGACGATACGGCGAATGTGTAGGTGGCCCGCGCACCCGACCCCTTCACCACCGGCGTGCTGGCCACGTAGTAGGGGGTGTCGGCCGCCAGCCCGTAGGCCGCGGCGCCACGCCCGAACATGATCGCGGTACTGGCCACTGGGGCACCGCCCCATGTGGGCATGCCCACGGTCACCGTGTTGGCGTCCGCATCCACCGACCGCACGCGGGTGTTGGCCGATGAGTAGGCGGTGTTCAGCACGCTGGCCTGGGTGATGTACGGCGCTGCCGACTGGCTGGGGTCGGTCTGGTACACGTGCACCGACCAGAACCCGCGGGGGTTGCCCGACCGGTTGTTGACCGTCGGGGGGATGGTGCCGTTGGCCGGGAGGGGCTGCCCCTGCGCCCAGGCCGCGGGGAAGGTGATGGCGTAGGTGCCGTCGCCGGTCAGCTGCGTGGCGCTGGTGCCGTCGGTGTTGTTGATCTGCGCGTACACGGCATCGAGGGGCACGTTGGCCGACCCGCCGGCCTGCACCACCACGGACCGGAACAGGTACCCCGCGAAGGAGTTGGGGTAGGTGCCGATGTCGTCGTTGAGGAACGTCCAGTAGTTGGTGGACGCGTTCGCCCCGATGATCGACTGGAGCTCAGCAACCGCAGCGGCACCCTTCTCGTACCCGGCCTGGAGGGCGGCCATCTGGTCCTGCCCCCAGTTCGATGGCACGCGGTAGCCGGTGGCCGTGAGCCCAAGGGGGCGGAAGCGCGCAAGCGCCCGCGCCTGGCCCCAGGAGGGGTTCTCGTAGCGACGGCGCGCGTTTGCCTGCGGCACCACCCAGGCGGGCAGCGCGCGCAGCGAGGTGCCACCCAGGCCCGTGGTGCGTGCCGGCAGGGGGTTGAGCGCCAGCGACCGCCCCGCCTGCGCGAAGAATGCCAGCGCGCTGGTGGGGGCGTTCTTCCACTTCTGCGCGCGCTGCGACTCGGCCGCGGTGGGCGGGTACGAGAACGTGGTCGGGTAGACGGGTGCGTTGCCGTTGGCCTGGAACTGGTCCAGCGTGTTCAGGGCGAAGCGCCTCACCGTGCGCTGGTACACGCGCGCCGTGGAGTTGCGGTTGCCCGAGGGCACCAGGGAGTCGGCCCGGATGCGGATGAGCAGCCAGTTGTAGTTGGTGTCGGTGGGCAGCACCCGGTAGGTGAAGCCGTTGATGCGGGCGGTCCGCTTGCCCGCGTACTGCGACGTGGGCCCGGCGATGAGGTAGCTCTGCGAGCGGGATGACGGCGTGGTGCGCGTGCCGATGCTGCCGATGGAGTTGACGAAGTCGTCCAGCAGGTTGGCCACGTAGTAGTCGCCGCGCGAGGGCGGCACGGTCAGCACCAATTCCTTCGTGCCGCCATTGGGCGTCCCCGCGATCTTCCGGCCGCTCAGGTCGATCATCGCGTTCAGGTACAGCACCGACGCGTCGCCGGCGTTGGTGGCCAGGTTGTTCCAGGCGGCGGGCAGCTGGCCCTTGCCGCCCAGCACGTTCACGGGCGCGGTGTGCAGCCCGTTGTACTTGAGGAAGCGGTAGACGAACTCCGGCGCCAGCGCCCATGTGTAGGCGTCGGCCGCGAGCGCGGTGATGGCCGCGGGGGTGGTGAGCGACGACGCCGGTCCCCGCGGGGCCGCACTGGCCGTGGCCGCCGGAATCACCACGCCGAGAGCCACGCATGCCGCGGCCGTCACCATTCCCCTGCGCCCCATCGTGCCCCCTCGTCGGTCGGGGGCCGACGCTAGCCGATCGGGCGACGCCCCCCGGAGCGGGCGCCGGCGCCGCGAGGAGGCCCGCCCGGCCCGCGGTCACGCCGCACGGTGACCTTGCGGCCCTTGAGAGATCCACCGCGCAGGGCCTGGATGACCCGGTCGGCAACGCCGTCAGGCACATCCACCAGTGAGAACCGGTCGGCGATCTGGATGGCCCCGATCTCGCGGCCGGCGATCTTCGCCTCGTTGGCGATGGCGCCCACCAGGTCCTGCGGCCGAATGCCGGCGATGCGACCGGCGCCCACGAAGATGCGCGCCATGCCCTCCGCCGGCGGACGCCCGGGCCCGGTGCGCTCCGCGCGACGCGGCGCACCACCGCGTCCCGCATCGGACCCGCTGGCCTTCCCTCGCGCGGGGCGATCATCACGCATGCGTGCCTCGGGGATCTCCTCCTCATCATCCCCGCCCCGCGACGCCTGATGCGCCAGCTTCACCGCGGCTGCGGCGATGTCCAGCACGTCGAACTCATCGGCCAGCGACTCCACCACCACGCGGAAGGAATCAAGGTCCCCCTCGAGGATGTCCTCGCGCAGTGTGGCGGTGGTGATGTCCAGCCGCCGTGCGCGCAGGTCGGCCACCGTGGGCAGCGACTGCTGCGGGATGCGCCGTCCCGTGACGCGCTCGATGTTGCGCAGCATGCGGTGCTCGCGCGGCTCGGCCAAGGTAATGGCCACCCCCTCGCGCCCCGCGCGGCCCACGCGGCCGATGCGGTGCACGTACTGGGCCGGGGCCGACGGCACGTCGAAGTTGATCACGTGGGTCAGCTGGTCCACGTCCAGTCCGCGCGCGGCGACGTCGGTGGCCACCAGCAGGTCGGCCGTGCCCGCGCGCAGGCGGCCCATCACGCGGTCCCGCTGCTCCTGCGTCATCCCGCCGTGCAGGGCCTCGGCGTGATGGCCACGGCCGTTCAGGGTCTCCACCAGCTGCTCCACCTCCACGCGCGTACGGCAGAACACGATGGCCGCGGTGGGCTCCTCGGCATCCAGCAGCCGCACCAGGGCGGCCGGCTTGTAGGCGCGCTGCACCACGTAGGCAGCCTGGCGCACGCGGGGCGCCTCGCCCTCCGTGGCGGGCGCATCGTCGATCTGCACCCGCACCGGGTCGGTCAGGTGATCAGTGGCGATCGCGCGGATGCGCGGCGGCATGGTGGCCGAGAACAGCATCGTCTGCCGGTCCCCGGGGGTGGCATCCAGGATGGCGCCGATGTCCTCGGCGAAGCCCATATCCAGCATCTCGTCAGCCTCGTCCAGCACCACCACGGCCACCTGCGCCAGGTCGAGGGTGCCGCGGGCCAGGTGGTCGCGGGCCCGGCCCGGCGTGGCCACCACCACATCCACGCCGCGCTCGAGGGCCTTCACCTGCCGGTAGATGGGCTGGCCGCCATAAACCGGCAAAACGCGCGCACCCAGGCCGCGGCCGTACTTGTGCATGGCCTCCGACACCTGCATGGCCAGCTCGCGCGTGGGCACCAGCACCAGGGCGCGGGGTGCACGGCCCGTGCCCACACCCTGCATGGAGTGCAGAACGGGCAGTGCGAACGCCGCCGTCTTGCCCGTGCCGGTGGCGGCATTGCCCAGCAGGTCGCGGCCCGCGATCAGAGACGGAATGGCCTCCGACTGGATGGGCGTGGGCTCCTCGTAGCCGAGTTCAGCCAGGGATGCGAGTAGTTCGTCGCGCAGACCGAGGTCGCGGAAGGTGGGTCGCTCGATGACGGGCCGGCTAGCCGAACGTGGTGAGATCGGTGTGGTGATGGATCATGCGCCAGCGGCCGTCCTCCAGCCGGAAGGCACTGGTGAACCGGTGGCGCACGTCGGTGCGCGCGCCGTTCACCACGTTGTGCCCCTGCTCCACCCCCAGCGCGTAGCCCACGTCGGCTCCCTGCACCACGCGCACATCCACGGGGCCGATGTGTCCGGTCATGCCCATATCCACCAGTTCCCGGAACTGGCCGAGCACGGCGTCGCCACCCACGAGGCAGCCGCCGAACGGGCCCATGAGGGTGATGTCGTCGCGCGTCGACCACACGTCGCCCATCGGTGCGGCATCGCCGTCGAAGGCGGCGTTCAGGGCCGCGTAGAAGCCGTCGTTCGCGGCGTTCACATTGCTCATCCGGCGGGAGCATAGCCATGCAGGCATGGCGGTCGGAGCAGCCGGTGACCCACGGCGCCTTGACGTGCCGGCAACGACGGCACACCACAGACGCGGGACAGCTCCCGACACGGGGGCTCACCCCGCACCGGGAGGTGGGTCACCACCAGCCGAGACGGCGCTGGATGGCCTCGAGCACGGCAAGCAGGCCGACCAGGACGGCGGCGATGGACAGGCCGGCGATCGCGGCAACGACGCGGTCCTCATCGGTGTAGTAGCGCCCGCTCATGGGTGGAATCCCTCTCGTGGTCCAGACGGCAGGTTCACGCTATGCGACGCAGCCGACGTCACGCTCCCGTGGTGGTGAAGCACGGAAGGGGCCCCGAAGGGCCCCTTCCGTACCGCCTACGTCGCATCCGGGCTCAGCTGCAGCCCGAGGTGCTCCCGCAGTTCATGCACTTGTAGCAAGAGCCCGAGCGCACCATGGTCCAGCCGCAGGAGCCGCAGATGGCGCCGTCCTGGTCAAGCTGCACCGACAGGCCGGCGCTCTGGGCCAGGCCCACGTCCAGCGAGGTCTGCTCCCTGGGCGCAGCCGCCTCGGCCGGCGCGGTCTCGGTGACCACGGCACCCTGGGCGCTGCCCTCGATGGCCACCGGCTCCCGGCCATCGGGCACCTGGCCCTCCAGCTCGGCACGCATGCTCTCGGTGATGATGCCCACCGAGCGCTTCTCCTCCTCGGTGAGGAACTTGGCTGACAGCCAGCGCACCAGGTAGTCCACGATCGACTTGGCGCTGGGGATCTCCGGGTTGCCGGTGAAGCCCGACGGGTCGAACCGCATGTGGCTGAGCTTGTTGGCCAGCGTGCTGAGCGGCACGCCGTACTGCAGGGCCAGGCTCATGCAGATGGCCAGCGAGTCCATGAGTCCGGAGACCGTGGAGCCCTGCTTGGCCATCTTCATGAAGACCTCGCCCGGGCTGCCGTCCTCGTACATGCCGACCGTGATGTAGCCGTCGTGATCGAGGATGCGGAAGTGGTGCGTGATGGCCTGGCGCTCGTCCGGCAGGCGGCGGCGCTGCAGCTTGGCGGGCGCGGCCCCGGCGTCGTTGGCCGCCTTCATGTCGGCGGGCGAGTCCTTGCCGGTGGAGAGCGGCTGGGTGCGCTTGCTGCCGTCGCGGTAGATGGCGAGCGCCTTCACGCCCTCCTTCCACGCCAGCACGTAGGCGGCCGCGATGTCCTCGGGCGTGGCCTCGTTGGGCATGTTGACGGTCTTGCTGATGGCGCCCGAGATGAAGGGCTGCACGGCGCCCATCATCTTGATGTGGCCGCGGTAGTGGATGCTGCGCTCGCCGTTGGCCGGCGTGAACGCGCAGTCGAACACCGCGAGGTGCTCCTCCTTCAGGCCCGGCGCACCCTCAATGGTCTCGTGCTCATCGATGAAGGCCACGATCTGCCTGATGGCCTCCTCGTGGTAGCCCAGCTTCTGCAGGGCCTGCGGCACGGTGTTGTTGACCATCTTGATGACGCCGCCGCCCACCAGGCGCTTGTACTTGACCAGCGCGATGTCGGGCTCGACGCCCGTGGTGTCGCAGTCCATCATGAAGCCGATGGTGCCCGTGGGGGCCAGCACCGACGCCTGCGAGTTGCGGTAGCCGAAGATCTCGCCGCGGTCCACGGCGATGTCCCACTCGTCGCGCGCTGCGGCCAGCACGGCCTCGTCGCGCACGCGGCCATCGGGGATGTCCTGCGCCGCGCGGCGGTGGCTGCGGATGACCCCGTTCATCGCCTTGGCGTTGGGCTCGTAGCCCTCGAACGCACCCATGCGCTCGGCGAGGCGGGTGCTCATGGCGTAGGCACGGCCGGTCATGAGCGCGGTGATGGCTGCGGCGTACTCGCGGCCATCCTCGCTGTCGTACGGCAGGCCGTGGCTCATGAGCAGTGCGCCCAGGTTGGCGTAGCCCAGGCCCAGCTGGCGGTACTTGCGGGCGTTGATGCCGATCTGCTCGGTGGGGTACCCGGAGCGCGCCACGATGATGTCCATGGCGGTGATGACCACATCCACGGCCTGCTGGAAGTCGGCCACGCGGAACGCGCCGTCGTCGTCCACGAACTTCATGAGGTTGAACGAGGCCAGGTTGCACGCGGAGTCGTCAAGGTGCATGTACTCCGAGCACGGGTTGGAGCCGTTGATGCGCCCCGACACCGGGCAGGTGTGCCAGCGGTTGATGGTGGTGTCGAACTGCATGCCGGGGTCACCGCACACCCACGCGGCCTCGGCGATCTCCGTCATGAGCTCGCGGGCCTTCATGGTCTCCATCACCTCGCCGGTGGTGACC
>JAUROO010000051.1 GCA_030829765.1 Miltoncostaeales bacterium
CTCGACGTGATGGACTGTGCGGAGCACGTGCGGGATCGCGCCCTCGGCACGGAGATCCAGCAGCGCACGCGCGGACAGCATGTCCTGTGCATGGTGGATGTCCACGGGGGCCGCGCGCCGCAGGGCTGCGGCGAGGACGGAGGCCCCACGGGCGACCCGCTGCGCGACCCCCTCGCCGCCCTCCTGCAGCAGCGGTACCTGATACAGCGCCACGCCGGGCCCGACGGCAAGGCCCGACCCCCCGATGGTGAGGGCCCACAACTCCACCCGGTGACCGCGCGCGGCGAGCTCCTCGGCGAGCCGGCGCGCGTGCACCGCGCCACCCCGGGGCATGGCCGAGTACGTCGCGATCCGCACCCGCATCGGGGTCCCTCAGCGACCGGGTCGCACGAGCGCTGCGGCGAGCCGTGCCGCCTGGGCGCTGGTGGGGGCCACGCGCGCGCCGGACGCGACCAGGGCCTCCTCCTGGCGCGAGAGCACCTGCGGGTCGGCCTCGGTGCCGCATACGTGCGCCACCACCTGGAGCGAGGGGCGCGCCTGCAGGGCACGGGCGAGCGCCGGGGCAAGGGCCCCGGCCGGATCCGGATGGGCCCCGCGCCCGAGGATGACGTCCAGCAGCACCACCGCCACCGTCTGGTCCGACACGGTGTCGACGATCAGCTCGGCGCGGCGCGATGGGTCGAGCACCGGGTGCGGGGTGCCGTGCACGGACGACTCGGCCTGCAGGTCGAGGCACGCATGGCCACGCACGACATCGCGCGGATCCAGGTACTCCGCCGCGCCGGCGGGGGTGTTGGACACCACGCGCCCGAGTTGCGTGGACAGGATTGCCGCGGCCTCGGCGCACAGCGCCGATCCGGCGAAGACCCCCCGCACATGACCCGCGCTGACCCATCCGGTGGGCTCCGCGGCCGGGATGACCGGCCGCGCGCCGGCGCGGCGCGCGGCGGCCACCACCGCGTGATCGATGGCGGCGTGCACGTCGATCCCATCAGGGGCGGGCATCTCGCCCGCGCCGATGAGGCACGCCGACCCGGGCATGCCGGTCGCCGCCATCGCGGTGAGCACGGCCTCGGCCGACCGGGCCGAGAATCCCTCCGCCACCAGCACGACGGCATCGGTGTCCATGTGCCCGGCGAGCCGGCCGAGCGCCTCGATGGTCGACGTGCCCGCGACCTCGTCCGAGAGGTCACGCGGCCCCGTGACGAGGCACCGGCTCACGCCCACGCCGAAGCGGTCGAGCAGCACCGATGCCTCCTGGGCACCGGAACCCGACGTGGCCAGCACGGCCACGCGGCCCGGCGTGACCGCATTGGCGATGCCGATCCCGATGCCGTCGATGATGGCGGTGTCGCTGCCCGGACCAAGGGCCAGGAGACCGGATCGCCCGGCGCGCTGCTTCAGGGCCACCTCATCGGCCAGCGGCACATCGGCGGTGAGCAGCATGATGTCACTGCCCGCGGAGAGCGCACGATGTCCCTCGAGCGCCGCAAAGGGACCCGGCACGCCGATGACGGCCAGCCCATCCACCGGCGCCTCCACCGGGACGGCGTCGCCGGGTGCATCCGCCTGCGGGTGGAGCTCGACCACCACATCGTCCTCGTGCCGTGCGTCGTCCACGCCCGGCACGCTACCGGGGGCGGCGGGCGGCGCGGCCTATGCGGTCTCGGCCAGCGCCTCCGGTGCCGCGCCGTGCGCCAGGCGGGAGCGCAACTGGCGGGCCTCCTCGCGGGCGCGGCGCAGCGCGGCCTCTGTGGACGAGAGCGCGACGCGCAGCTCGGCCAGGTCGGCATCGGCCTCGGCCACGCGACGTGCCAGCACGGCCAGCGGGCGGTCCGCCGCGCCGGGGCCCGTGGGGGCCGCCACGTCCGCCCCCGGTGCGATCAGGCCGACGCGCACCAGTTCATCCACCGCGACCACGCGCACCGCGCCGCGGCGCGCCACGTGCAGGGTGCCGCGTTCGGCCCGTCGCTCCAGGGCCTTCTTCGTGGTGCCGCACACCTCCGCGGCCTCGGAGAGCGTGAGCATGCGGGACGTCGTCATGACCTGCCGTTTCTCCGCCCCATGCCGCATTCCCTGCCGGCCGGCCATGAGCACAATACAACTTGACAACTACTTGGTTGATAAGTACGTTCTCCGGCGTCCACCGATCAAGGAGTGCGTACGTGGCAATCCCGCATCCCATCCCCGACCCGCTGGCGCAGATGATCGCCGAGCGGTTCAAGGTGCTCGGGGAGCCCATGCGCATCCGGATCCTCGACCACCTGCGCGACGGGCCGCAGGCCGTCGGCGTCCTCGCCGATGAACTGGGCACCTCGCAGCAGAACGTCTCGAAGCACCTGGGACTGCTCCACGGAGCGGGCCTGGTGCACCGGGAGCGCCGTGGAAACGCGGTGCTGTACGAGATCGCGGACCAGGGCGTGTTCGACATGTGCGAGCACGTCTGCGGTGGCCTCCAGCGCCACCTCGCCGAACTGCAATCCCTCGTCACCGGGGAGGTCACCCGTTGAGTTCCGAAAACCGCTGGCCGCTGGAGCGCGTGCTGTTCGTGATGGCCGGAACGGTCACCATCGTCAGCGCCATCCTCGCGGCCCTCGTGTCGCCGTGGTTCCTGGTCCTCACCGCCTTCGTCGGCGCGTCGCAGCTGTTGTACGCCACGGTGGGTGACTGCCCGTCGTCGTTCGTGATCCGCCGCGTCTTCAACCTCCAGGGGTGCGCGCGATGAGCGATGACCCCATGCCGGAGGTCGGGCCGATCGGGCGCCTCGGGCGGTGGTCGGCCACGCATGTGAAGTGGGTCGTGGCCGCATGGGTGGTGATCGCGCTGGGGCTCGGCTTCCTGGCCCCGCGCGTCGAGACATCGCTCTCCGGTGCAGGATGGGAGGACACCGGCTCGCAGTCGGTCGCCGCCCGCCAGCTCATCCAGAACAACTTCGCCGGAAACTCCGCGAATGCCCTGATGGTGGTGGTTCACTCGCCGGACCAGCAGGTGTCGTCGCCCGCCTTCCAGTCGGCCATCGCCGATGCCACCCGCACCCTCGAGGCCGACGGCGCGGTGACCGGCGTGGCTCCGCCGATGCCGGGCCAGACGATCTCGCGCGACGGCCACACGGCCATCCTCATGGCCGGCGCGGCCGACAACGCGACGGAGATGGTGCGCGCGGCCGACCGCCTGAAGGCGCCCCTCCAGGCCGATGGCTCGGAGGAGGTGTCCGTCTACCTCACCGGCGCATCCGGCATGTGGTCGGACTTCAACGAGGCCAACCGCTCGGCGATGTTGAAGAGCGAGCTGCTCTCGTGGCCCGTCACGCTGGCCATCCTGGTGCTGGCATTCGGGGCGCTCGTGGCCGCGGGGCTCCCGCTGCTGCTCACGATCCTCGGCCTGGTGGCCACGGCCGGAGCGCTCTACCTGACCACCCTTGCGTTCGACGTGTCGATCTGGGCGATGAACTTCGCCCTCATGTTCGCTCTCGCGCTGGGCATCGACTACGCGCTGTTCATCGTCGTCCGCTTCCGCGGGTCGCTGTTCGGATCGGGCCGCAAGCCCGTGGACGCCGTCGCAGAAACCATGGACACCGCGGGCAAGGCGGTGCTGTTCTCCGGATTGACGGTGCTCATCTCGCTGTCGGCCGTCATGATCGTCCCGAGCCCCGCATTCCGCTCGATGGCGCTGGGCATCATGATCTCGGTCGTCTTCATCCTGCTCGCCACCCTCACCCTGCTGCCGGCGGTGCTGGCCAAGCTCGGACCGCGGGTGGACAAGGGGACGCTCAAGTGGGCGCACTCGGGCGACCACCGGTCCAAGCGCTTCGAGCGATGGGGCCGGAAGCTCTGGAGCAGGCCGGTCCTATTCGGGCTGCCGGCTCTCATCGTGCTGCTGGTGCTGGCGATCCCCGTGTTCGGGCTGAAGACGGGCATGCCATCCATCGCGGTGGTGCCCGCCGATGACGGCTCACGCCAGGGCTATGAACTGGTGAGCGAGGCCTTCGGCGAGGGTGCCCCCGGCACCCTGCAGATCGTAGGCCCGGCGGGCGAGATGGCATCCGCACAGCGGATCGCCGCCTCCGATGCCGGCATCGCCGCCGCCATGCCGCCCATGCAGGGCGGCGACGGGCTCGCGATGGTGCAGGCCATCCCGACCACCGGACCGTCCACCACCGAGACAGCCGAGACGATCGAGCGGCTCCGGGCGCAGTTGCCCGCGGGCGTGCTGATCGGAGGGGCCGCGGCCGAGCAGGCCGATCTGTCGGCCGCCCTCAGCACGTACACGCCGATCGTCATCGGCATCGTCCTGGTGCTGGGCTTCCTGCTGCTGCTGGTGGCATTCCAGGCGCCCGTCGTCGCGGCCATCGGCGTGGTGACGAACCTCCTCGCGGTGGGCGCGGCCTTCGGCGTCGCGCGCCTCATCTTCCAGGACGGATGGGGGGCCGACCTGCTCGGCTTCGAACCACAGGGCTTCCTGGATGCCTGGGGGCCCGTGTTCTTCTTCGCCATGATCTTCGCGATCTCGATGGACTACACGGTGTTCCTGCTGTCCTCGGCACGCGAGCACTGGGACCGCTCGCACGACCCGCGGGACGCGATGGTGGCGGGCATGGCCCACTCGGGTCGGGTGATCCTTGCCGCGGCGGCGGTGATGGTGGCGGTGTTCTTCACCTTCGCCCTCTCCGGCCCGCTGCCGCCGAAGGAGATGGGGATCATCCTCGGGGTGGCCGTCCTCCTCGACGCCTTCCTCGTGAGGCTGCTCCTCGTGCCGGTCGCATTGCGGCTGGTGGGCAAGTGGGCGTGGTGGCAGCCGAAGTGGCTCGACCGGATCCTCCCGGATGTGCGCTTCGGCCACTGACGCCGACAGGTGGGATCGGCGGTACTCGGCTCCGGACCTCCTTTGGGGTGCGGAGCCGAACCGCCGCCTCGTCGACGAGGTCGGCGCGCTCCCCCCGGGGCGCGCGCTCGACCTCGGTGGCGGCGAGGGACGCAACGCCGCGTGGCTCGCATCGCGTGGGTGGGACGTCACGATCGTCGACTTCTCCCGGGTGGGGCTGGACCGCGCCGGGGAGATGGCGCGACGGCAGGGCGCGGCGCTCACCGCAGTGCACGCGGACCTGGCCGACTACGCGCCCCCGGAGGACGCCTTCGACCTCGTGCTCATCATGTACCTGCAGGTCCCGGAGCAGACGCTGGCCCGCGTGCTCCACCGCGCGTCGCGTGCATTGGCCCCGGGCGGGACGCTGCTCCTCATCGGCCACGACCGGGAGAACCTGGCGCATGGGTTCGGCGGCCCGCAGGACGCGGCGATCCTGCAGTCGCCCCGGCAGGTGATCGATGCCCTCGGCACGGGCCTGCAGGTCGAGTCCGCCGGCCGCATCGAACGCGTGGTGAGTACCGCCGATGGCCCACGGACCGCGATCGACACCCTCGTGCGCGCCCGGCGCCCACCGGACGCGGAGCGCCGGGCACCCGGCGCCTAGGCCACGCGAAGGACCCAGTCGCGCAGCGCACCGACGGTGGCGTCGTGGTCGCCGAAGTCGTGGCCCACGCCCTCGAGCATGTGCACCTCGACATCGGAATGGCCGTCCGCGCGGGCGCGGTCCGCGAGCCGGATGGCGTCGTCCGGGGCGACGATCACATCGGCGGTGCCCTGCACCAGCAGGACGGGGGCGGGCACGCGGCCCACGTGCAGGTAGGCCTTCGCGGCCTCCGAGTCGGGCCCGCGGCTGTGCCACCAGGTCCGCGCCGTGTAGACGCCCGCCGCATGCGGCGCATCGTCGGGCAGGTACATGCGGTGGATGACGAGGCTCACGTCGTCGGCGGGCGCCACGTCGGCATAGGGACGGCAGAGCTCCACCAGTTCGTCGTACGACGGCGCGGCACCGCACCGGTCCATGCGGTCCCGGCTGGACTCGGGCAGGCTCCATGCGGTGCCGAGGCCGGCGGCGCCGACCAGCGGCAGCCCCAGGTCGTGCACCGCGCAGTAGAGCGCCGCCGTCGCCCCCAGCGAGTACCCCGACAGGAGGACGTGGTCATAGCCCTCGCCGGCCAGCCAGGCCGTGGCGGCGCGCACGTCCTCGAGCACGTCCTCCAGCACCGCGGTGCCGAACAGCTGGGACACGTTGCCGATCCGCGTGTCCATCGTGAGGATTGGCACGCCCAGGCCGGCGATCGGCGTGCGGATGAAGCGGAGCGCGCCGACGCTGAGGTTCCCCTGGTTCCCGTGCAGGTGGATGATCGCCGTGCGGCGCCCGGTCGCCGCCGCCCGCGCCGCGGTGGGGTCTCCGTGCCGCTCCAGGATGGCGTCGTGCAGGCTGCCGTCTCCGCCCTCGATCGTGACCAGGCGGGCCGTGCCGGACTGCGCGCCGCGCGGCGGCACCATCACGTCGCGATCGATGGGAAGTGCATCGAGCCACGCCACCGCGCGGTCGGCGACCTCCGGGACCATGCCCCAGAACGTGTGGTCGGCACCCGGGACGTGCTCCAGGTGCACGTCGAGCCCGGCCGCGCGCGCCGCCTCGGCCAGGTTGTCGCCGTCGTCCCCCGGCAGCACCGGATCATCCCCCGCCTGGATGAAGGCCACGGGCACGCCGATGTCGCGGATCCGGTCGACCGACACGGGGTTCCGCGACTCCGGGCCCCGGCACTGCCACCAGCAGCGGAGGGACCACGCCTCCGAATCGAAGGGCGCATCGGTGGGCCCGGCCCCGCGGTGCACGATCACCACGTCGTCGTCGTCGCCGCGATCCACGCCGGCGCGTAGTGCCATGCGCGCGACCTCGGTGTACGACGGGCGCGCGCGCAGGCGGGTCCAGCGCGCGCGCATCGACTCCGGCAGGCTCCAGGGGTGGGCGAGGGTGCACAGGCCCACCACCTCCGGCGGACGCCGGAGCGCCTGGTAATGCGTGACGATGCTCGCGCCCAGGCTGTAGCCCATCAGCACGACCCGCTCGAACCCGATGTCCCGTGCGAGGTCCATCGCACCCGCGAGGTCGTGGGGCGTCTCGTCGAACAGGCCGCCCCCGTACACCACGCCGAAGTTGGCCATGCGGGTGTTGATCGACAGCGCCGCATACCCATGGTGCGCGAGCTCGAAGGCCATCCGCCGCGGAACCCCGCCCATGTAGTTGCCGAGCGAGCCATGCACCACGATCACCAGGGTGCCGGCCCGGCCGCCGCGGTCCTCGCGGGGGCGCATGAGGAGCCCGTCCCAGTGCTTGTGGTCCGCGGTGCGGATGACCACCAGCTCCGCATCGGCATCGACGTCGTCGTGGCCGAATTCCGTGTGCGGGCGCGCACCCGACCGGATCGTCACCCGATCCGGCCGCACATCGTCCCCGGCGCCTCTCCCCGTGCTCACGGCGCCATTCTCCCCGCGGCCCCGTCACCGCGCCCGCGACGGCCCGGGAACCACCAGTTCCACCGGCCGAAGATGCTGAGCAGCGCGGGTGCCAGCACCAACCGGATGATGGTCGCGTCCACCAGCACCGCGGTGGCCAGGCCGATGCCCAGCATCTTGACGATGACGTCGTCGGTGATGACGAATGCGAGGAAGACGCTGACCATGATCAGGGCGGCGGCCGAGATGACGCGCGCAGTCGACGCGAGCCCCAGGGCGACGGAGCGGTGCGGGTCGCCCTCGCGCATCCATGCCTCGCGCACCCGCGACAGCAGGAACACCTCGTAGTCCATCGACAGGCCGAACAGGATCGCGAACATCATCATCGGCACCCAGGCCTCGATCGCCACGGCCTCCGGCACGCCGAGGGCCGATCGCAGGATGCCCCACTGGAAGATGGCCACCACCACCCCGAACGCCGCACCCACTGACAGCAGGTTCATCAGCGCAGCCTGCAGGGGCACGAGCAGCGACCGGAACTCGATCATGAGGAGGATGAACGCGATGGCGATGACCACGCCGATGAACCACGGCAGCCGGTCGGCCACGCGCTCGGACAGGTCCACGCCCACCGCGGTCGGCCCGGTGGCGTAGACGGCCGTGCCGGCGCCCGCCACCGGTCGCAGGCGCTGCGCAAGCCGCTCCACCATCTCGGTGGTGCGCGGACTTGCCGGGGCCGCGGCCGGGATCACGGTGAGCAGCACCACGTCGCCCCCGGGCGCGACCACGGGCGGGGACACCTCCACCACCCCTGCCAGGTCGCGCGCGCGCTGGGCCACCTCCCGGGCGTTCGCCGCTGCGCGTGGCCCCTCCAGCACGATCTCCACCGGTCCGTTGAATCCCGGCCCGAAGCCCGTGGCGATCATCCCGTAGGCCTCGCGCGTGGTGGAACCGGGCGGGTCGCTGCCGGCGTCCACCTGCCCCAGTTCGAGCCAGAAGACGGGCAGGGCCAGGGCGACCAGCACGGCGCCGGACGCGGCCAGGTAGGGCCAGGGCCGGCGCGTGACCGCCATGGACCACCGTGCCCAGCCGTGGGGGCGGCCGTCGGGCGGATCCAGGTCCACCGGCCGCGGCACGCGGATGCCGGGAATGCGCCCGCGGCCCAGGTTGGGACCCACGACCGCCAGGGCCGCGGGCAGGAGCGTGACCGCGGCGAGCACCGCCACCACGACGGCGATCGCCGCAGCCTCTCCGAGCCGCGTGACGAACGGGATGCCGGCGGCGGCAAGGCCGAGCACCGCGGCCGCCACGGTGCCGCCCGCCAGCACCACGGCGCGCCCGGCGCTGGCCGTGGCGTGCGCGATCGAATCGCGCACGGGCATCCCGGCCGCAACCTGCTCCGCGTGCCGGCTCACCACGAACAGGGCGTAGTCCACCGACACGCCGAGCCCGATCATGAGGGCAAGCGTCCGGCCCACCGTGCTCACGTCCGTGACGGCCTCGAGCACCGTGAGGATCGAGAGCGCGGTGCCCACGGCGACCAGCGCGCCCGCGACCGGCACTGCCATGGTCACCACCGAACCGAAGGCCAGCAGCAGGATCACCACGGCCGCGGCGATCCCCACCAGCGCCGACCAGTCGGTGCCCGATGCCTCCGCCTGGGCGGCGGGGGCACCCGCGTACGCCACGGTGAGTCCCGCGCGCTGAAGCGGCCGCGCCGCCTCGCGCACGCGCGCGAGGTCGCCGGCCCCCAGCTCGTCCGCGGGAGTGGACCACTCGATGCTGATCATCGCGGTGCGGCCATCGGCGGACACCGTGCCCGGCGCCCCGGGCACCGCCACCGAGCGCATGCCGGGCACCTCATGCAGTCGCCGCGCAGCCTCGCCGATGGCCGCGCGTCCCGCAGCCGATGTGACGGGCGCGCCGTCGGACCGCACCACCACCGTGCCGTCAGCCGCGCCCTGCCCCGGGAAGGCCCGCTGCAGCACCACCGCGCCCTCGGCCGCCGGCAGCCCCGGTACCGACAGGTCGTCCGACGGCGCGCCGCCCAGCCCCGCGCCCAGCGCCACCATTCCCCCCAGCACCGCGAGCCACCCGGCCAGCACCCACCAGCGACGACGGGCGCACCACCCCCCGAGGCGGCCGAGGAGCGTCGTGCGCGGGGTGGTCCGGGTCATCGCGGGCGCGGACGGTAGCGGACGCCCGGCGACGCGCCGTGGCATGCTCGCGCCGTGGCGGACCTCGGAACCTGGGCCCTGGTGTTCGCGCTGCTCGGGGGCGTCGCCGGCGGCTTCGTCAACTCCATCGCCGGCGGGGGCACCCTCATCACCTTCCCCGTGCTGACGGCGGTGGGCATCCCCGCCCTCGACGCCAACGTCACCAACGCCGTCGCCCTTGCCCCGGGGTACGCCGGCGGCACCTATGCGCAGCGCGGCGACCTCGCCGGGCGGCGGGACCTCGCCCGGGCGCTCGCCCTCACCGCAATCCTCGGCGGGATCACCGGCGCCGCGCTGCTGCTGGCGACGGGCGAGGAGTTGTTCGAGCAACTGGTGCCCTGGCTCATCTTCGCCGCCACGGGCCTGCTCGCCGCGCAGGGACCGCTCCGCCGCATCACCACGGGTGCACGTGGATCATCCGGCGAGGTCGCGCGCCCGGTGCTGCTGGTGTCCGCCTTCGTCGCCACGGTGTACGGGGGCTACTTCGGTGCCGGCCTCGGGATCATCGTCATCGCAATCCTCGGACTGATGCTGACCGATGCCCTGAACCGGCTGAATGCGCTGAAGCTGCTCATGTCACTCTGCGCCAACGGCGCCGCCGCCGTCTTCTTCGCCTTCAGCGGACACGTGTACTGGCTGGTGGCCGTCCTCATGGGCGTGGGCGCATGGGGTGGCGGCTGGCTGGGGGGACGTACCGTGCAGCACGTGCGCGAATCGGTGTTCCGGGCGGGCATCATCATCCTCGGCATCGGCATCGGCATCGCCTTCCTCGTCACCTGATCATCGGGCGCCGGGGCGCCCCCTACGATCACGCCCATGGCACTGGCCATCGCCGTCATCGATGCACCACGGGTGGAGGACGACCTCCGCGCACAGGGCGTGGACCCGCTCGTCGTCGACTGGTCGCCCCCCGCCGGCGGGGACCTGAGCGACGTCGCGCTGCTCACGCGCGCGTACGCGGATGACCGCGTGGAAGAGGGCAACCGACGGGCGCTCGCCGCGCTCGACGCGAGCAGGCCGCACCTGGTGGACGCCGGCCTCGCTGCCGACCTGGTGCCCGGCATGGATGCGCGCCGCATCCTGCACTGCGGCCCTCCGTGCGAGTGGCAGCGGCTGGGACCCGCCATGCGCGGCCAGGTGGCGCGCGCCGCCATGCTCGAGGGCTGGGCCGGGGACCAGGGTGCCGCGGCCGCCCTGATCGAGGCGGGGGACATCGAGCTCGCCGCCACCGAGGCGCATGGGGTGGTGGCGCCCATGAGCGGCGTGCTCTCCCCCTCCATGGCGGTGTGGGCGGTACACGACGAGGCCACGGGGGCGGACGCATGGGCCCCGATGTCCGACGGTGCCGGTGACGGCCTGCCCGCGTCGGCCCGCGCGCGCGACCTGATCGCCCGCCAGCGCCTGCTGGCCGACCGCCTGGCGCCCGGGGCCTCCGCCGCGCTCGGGGCACGGGGCCCCATCGACCTGGCCGCCCTCGCCGGGGAGGCCGCGCGCATGGGCGACGCGGATGCCCCCGACGCCCGCGCCGCCGGACTCCTCCTCATCCGCGAACTCCTGCCGGCCATGGCCACCCGCGCGCTGGACGCCGTGCCCGCGCTCGCGGGTGCCGGGGCACCCATGGGGCGCATCGCCCTGCCCCTCATGGCCGCAGCCGCCCGGTGCGCGGTGCAGGCGGCGGTCGGCACCCCGATGTCCAGCCTTCTCATCGCGATGTCGGGCAATGGCACCGACGTCGGGGTGACGCTGGCGGGCACGCCCGGCGTATGGCACACGGCCCCTGCCCCAATCGCCGATGACGCGCAGTTCGATGAGGGGAGCGGCGCGTCCGGGGCGGCGCCGTGGACCGGCGATCAGGGCGTCATCGCGTGCGCGGGCATGGCCATCGACGCCCGGCTGTGCATCGATGCGGGCGAGGCCCCCGCCATCCCCATGGGCGTCGCATCGCGTGCCGATGGCGGGTGGGTGGGCCACGGCCACGCACAGGTGCCCCTCGCGGCGCTGCGCGACGCGCTCGATGCGCTCGTGCCGACCGCCCCCTGACGGGACGGACGTCCCGCGCGGGGGCAGGACGCGACCACCGCGCCGCAACCGGCGCGGTGCGCTGGCACACTGCGGGGCGATGAATCCCGGTCGCATCCTCGCCATCGTCGGCGCCGGCCTCGGCCTGGCGGCGGCGGCCATCGCCGGTTCCCTCGCGCTGGGGGGCACCACGCAGATGGCGCCCCCTGATGAGGCCCAGCCCATCGTGGTCGGAGTGGTGGCCGCACCGGGCGAGGAACTCACGGGCCCCACGGACCTGCCGCCGCTCGCGATGGTGCTGGAGGATCCGGTGCCGGAGGACATCGCATCGCTCTCGCCATCCGGGCAGGTCGCCCGCTACCGGGATGATGCCCGCGACGACGATGCGGAGTCGCTGCTGCGCCTGGCCGCGGCGGAGCAGCGGGCGGGCGCGCAGGATGCCGCGGCCGACGCCTACCGTCGCGCGCGGGCCGCCGACCCGGACGGCATCGAGCCCGCGATCGGCCTGGCCATGGTGGATGCCGCCACGGGCGACGCCGGCATGGCCCGTGCCACCTCCGCCCTCGCCGGCATCACGCGCCGAAACCCCACGAGCCAGGTGGCCTGGTTCAACCGTGGCTGGCTTGCCACCTACCGCCGGGATGGGCGCGAGGTCGTCACGTCGTGGAAGCGCGTGGCCGAGATCGATCCCGATACGCCCATCGGCAGGACCAGCGTCGCCCTGCTCAAGGGAATCGCCGAGCAGGGAACGCGCACCGCCACCACGGGCGGCACGACCACCGGCTGAGCCGATCACCCCCGCGTCCGCGCCGGAGGGTCACGCCTCGGTAAGGATCCGCCCGTTCCCCGGTGACACGCACCCGGAGGATGTTTACCCTCTGCCGCGAACCCCTTAACCGGTCCATAAGGGCCGATGGGGAGACTGCCGAACAGCATGATGCCGGAGATGCACTCCGGCGCGTTGGATCCCCGACCGGCCCACGTGGCCGCCGGGTGAGCAGGGCAGGTCCGGGGCATGGTCGCCGACGCCGTTCCCCGGGGGCATCGAGGTCGACATCGGCATCGAGGCATCCGCCGGGGTTCCCGGCGGGAGGATGACGAGGCGCCCGGCGAAGCCGGGCCGGAGGGGACGGACGAGGATGACGCTCAAGGAGATCGTGGCCAACGAGGAGATGCAGGTTCTCCTCACCCGTGGGCAGGAGCAGGGCTTCCTCGGCATCGAGGAGGTCGCCGAGGCGCTGCAGGGCATGGACATCGTCCAGGAGGACGCCGAGGCCCTGTACACGCACATCGACGAGATGGGCATCGAGCTGCTCGAGGAGCCCGAGGCACAGGAGCGTCGCGCCAAGCTGGCCGAGGAGGCCGAGCGGCCCCGCCGCGTGGCCGCGAAGGCCGAGAGCACCACGGACCTGCTGCAGCTGTTCCTGCGCGACATCGGCCGCATCCCGCTGCTCACGGCCAGGCAGGAGGTTGAGCTCGCCAAGCTGATCGAGGAGGGCGACCTGCAGGCCAAGCAGAAGATGGTCGAGAGCAACCTGCGCCTCGTGGTGTCGATCGCGAAGAACTACCGCAACCAGGGCCTGGCATTCCTGGACCTGATCCAGGAGGGCACGCTGGGCCTGGTGCGCGCGGCCGAGAAGTTCGACTACCGCAAGGGCTACAAGTTCTCGACCTACGCCACATGGTGGATCCGCCAGGCCGTTGCCCGCGCCATCGCCGACAAGGGCCGCACCATCCGGATGCCCGTGCACGTGGTGGAGAAGCTGAACAAGATCAACCGCACCGAGCGCAAGCTGCTGGCCGAACTGGGGCGCGACCCCAGCAACGCCGAGATCGGCGCGTCCATCGGCCTCACCGAGGCCGAGGTGGAGTCCATCCGCCGCAGCGCCCAGACGCCCGTCTCGCTGGAGAAGCCGGTGGGCGACGAGGAGGAGTCGGAGTTCGGGCAGTTCATCGCCGACGAGAAGGCCATCTCGCCCGAGGCGGCCGCCGATGAGACCCTGCGCAACGAGGCCCTGCAGGACGTGCTGAACTCGCTGTCGTACCGCGAGCGCCGCGTGCTGGAACTGCGGTATGGCCTGGGCGGGGAGCAGCCGCGCACCCTCGACGAGGTCGGCCGCACGTTCAACGTCACCCGCGAGCGCATCCGGCAGATCGAGAACCAGGCCCTGCAGAAGCTCGCCGGCATGATGGACGTGCGCGGGCTGGCCGAGGTGGCCTAGACCGATCCGCTGCCGCCGGTGGGTTCCCGCCCACCGGCGGCGCGCGGGGTGGCGCGGGTAGGCTCACCCCATGGGCTGGGACGACGAGGACGACGACTGGCCGGAGCGGGATACCGACCCGGAGACGATCGCGCGCAAGCGCGAGAACGCCAAGGTGGTGGCGCAGGGCGCCAACCGGGCCGTGCGACTGGTGTACGCAACCCTCGCGATCCTGCTCATCCTCGTGATCGTCCTCGCGATCATCCTCACGTAGGACTCCCGATGGTGGGCGTGGTTTCCGATCTGTGGCGCTACCCGGTGGCGTCCATGTCAGGGGAACGGCTGCGGCGGGTCTTCGTCGGCCCGCTCGGCGTGGTCGGGGATCGCCAGTGCGCGGTGGTGGACGCCACGACGGGGGAGCCGCTGGTGGCGGTGCGCGAGCCCGCGCTGCTGCGCTACCGCGCCCGGTGTGATGACCCGGGCACCGGCAGCGGGGTTCAGGTGGACGCACCGTCCGGCGCGGTGGTTCCCTGGGATGACGTCCGCCTGGCCGATGAGGTCCGTCGCGGCCTCGGGCGGGAGGAGGATGAGCCCGTGGCCATTATCCGCTCGGCGCAGGGCGCGCACGCGGCGCAGCCGGTGGCGCTGCTGACCGAGGAGACCATCCGCCGCGTGTCGGAGTGGGCGGGGGACGACATCGACCGGCGGCGCCTGCGGCCGAACCTGGTGGTGGACTGCGGCGACGACGTGGCCTTCCCGGAGGATGACTGGCGCGGCATGCGCCTGCGGATCGGATCCGCTGCCGAGATCGAGGTGGTTGCGGCCACGCGGCGGTCAGGCGTGCTCAGCCGCGATCCCGATACCGCCGGGCGCGACACCCGCGCCCACGCGGCCGTGGCGCGCGAGCGCCGCAACCACGTGGGCGCGTGCTGCCGGGTGGTGCGCGCGGGGTGGGTCGCGGTGGGCGACCCGGTGCGCGTCACGACCTGAGCGCCATCCCGATGTCATCAATGAGGCGCTCGGCCGGGGCCAGATCGCCCGGGGATGCGGCCTTGCGGTAGTCCGCGTGGATCAGCGGGCTGCTCAGTATGAAGTCGGCGGTGGCCCGGTTGCACGCGATGGGGCAGTTGTGCACCACCGCGATGCGAAGCAGGGCCTTCACGTCGACGTCGTGCGGCTGCGGCTCCAGCGGGTCCCAGAAGAAGATGACGATGTCCAGGCGACCCTCGGCAAGCGCGGCACCCACCTGCTGGTCGCCACCCAGCGGACCGGACAGAAACCGGTGCACCTCGAGGCCCAGGTCGTCCGCGATGATCCCGCCGGTGGTACCCGTGGCGTGCAGTTCGTGGTGGCGGAGGACGGCGTAGTTGTGCCGCGCCCACTCGAGCATGTCGCGCTTCCTGTTGTCATGGGCGATCATCACGATCCGCTTGCGCGATGCCATGGTCATCCACTGCCCCCTTCCCCTCGGTCGGCTGGTCGCGCGCCACCATAGGTCGGCACCCGGCCCTGTCCAGCCACAGCGTCGCGGTGCTACATTCCCGAAACCGCCGCGGGGTGGAGCAGTCTGGTAGCTCGTCGGGCTCATAACCCGAAGGTCGCAGGTTCGAATCCTGCCCCCGCTATGAGAAGGGCCCGTGCTCAGGAGAGGCGGGCCCTTCACGTAGGGTGCCCGCCGTGAACGCGCTCCTCCCCCGCCGCGCGGACGTCGCATCACCGCGCTGGTGGGCGTCGCTCGGCCTGATCGCCGTGGCGATGCTCTGCGCGACGCTGCTGTCCTACGCGGTGATCCTCACCGCGCTCAAGGTATCGCCGCTCCTCCTCGTGCCGGGAGTCGGATCGGCCCTGCTTGCACGCTTCGGGCGTGCCTTCTGGCCGGCGATCGCCGTGGGCGACGTCGTGGGGCAGGTGATCATGCAGGACCGGCCCCTCGGCATCGTGACCCTTTCCGTCCTCGTCCACGTGGTCGCCTGCCTGGCCTGCGCGACCTGGCTCCAGCGGTCCGGGTGCTGGCTACGCGATCTCGGACAGGCCACGCGGTTCGCCGGCATCTCGGCCGTCGTCAGCATCGCGGGCGCCGCGCTCACGGCGTCGCTGCTGGTAGCTGTCGGGGACATCCCGCCGCAGTACGGGGTTGCCGAGGCCGGAGGGTGGCTGCTGATGGGCTACATGGCCGGGTTCCTGGTGGGCGGCGCGTTCGTGCTGGCATGGGGCGACCCCAACCTGCCCCTTTCCGCTGCCGTCCGGCACCCGGTCGCGATGGCCGCATTCGTCGGCGTCACCACATGCGCCGGTGTCGGCCTGCTGGGCGAGATCGGTCCGCTGGTGCCGGTGGCTCTGCTCGGGGCGATCGCCGTGGCGGGGCGCAGCGGTGCACGGTGGGCCACTGCCTGCATGCTCGCCATCGGCATCATCACGATCGCGGCGTTGGTCCGCGGAATGGAACCACCCTTCGGCGGAGGCGATCCCGCGGAGCAGGCGGCCAATGCGATGCTGGCCCTTTCACTGTTCGCGGCAGCGGCAATCATGCTGGCGGGCTACCGGCAGGCGGGGCCGGCCCGCGAGCGCTCCGCCACCGCCGTGGCCGTGGTATTCGCAGCCCTCATGATGGTCGCCGGGATCACGTCCCTGGCCGCCAACGAGGTCGCGATGAACCGCACCACGCCCTACGTGCTGTCGGGCCTGCTCGCCCTGGGCGCCGCCGCCGGCCTGGGCGTGCTGCGCATCTCCCGCACGCCGGCCACCCCGTCCACGCGCCGCGGCGTGGCGCTGGCCCTCGGTGCCGGTGCGGTCTACGTGATGAACCTCGCCCTGTATCTCCAGGCCGTCCCCGAGATCGGGTCGGGCCCGGCGACGGGCCTCGCCATGACGGCCCCGCTCTGGATCATGGGCCTCGGCATGCTGGCCTACCGCACCCGGCCCACGTGGGGCGTCGTGGTGGCCGTGGCCCTGATCGTCGCGGGCGCCGTCGCCATCGCCGCCGAGGCCACGGCCAACCCCGCGGGCGTCGCGCTGGCGCTGGGATCCGCGGCCGTGTTCGCCGGGTCGGTCATCATCACCAAGCAGGCCCTTGCGCACGCCAACATCATCGACGTGGCCCTGGCATCAGCGCTGGCGGCCGCGCTCGTGGCGCTGGCGATCGGGGTGGTCACAGAGGGCATCGATGCCTTCGACCTGACGGCTGCGGAATACGGCGCTCTTGCCCTGGCCGCACTGGGCGCCCAGTTGGTTCCCACCCTCGGCCGCTCCTGGGCGCTGTCGCACATCAGCGCGGATGTCGTCGGCGCCGAGGGGGTGCTGGCGCCCGTGACCACCACCGTGCTCTCGTTCTGGTTCCTCGATGAGGCCACCACCAGCGGGGACGTCGCGGGCCTGATGCTGATCGCCACCGGCGCCGTGGTGGCCGCGCTCATGGGGTCGCGCCGGGCTGCGCCGCCGCCGGCACCCGTCCGGGGGCAGCCGCTCCCGGCGACCACGCACGCCTAGGGCACCACGTCCACCTCGGCCATCATGCCGTGGTCCTCGTGTACCAGCACGTGGCAGTGGAAGACGAACCGCCCCGTGAAGTCGGCGAAGCGCTGGCGGATGGTGATGCGGCTGTTCGGCGGCATCGCAATGGAGTCGGCCCACTCCGGCTGGCCCTTGACCGGCTTCCCGTTGCGCGCGACCACCTGGTAGGGGTCGATGTGGATGTGGAAGTTGTGCCACTCGGGGCTGTTGTTCACCAGCAGCCACTCCTCCACCGTGTTCAGCTTCGGGCTGAACATCGGGCGCGGCTCGGTGTCCGTGCCGTGGGCGAAGAGCTTCCCGTTCACGAAGAACTGGCCCTTCGCCGGGTTCTGCGTGAACACCACCCGCCGCCGGGCGGCGATGGGGACGCGGTCCCCGCGCAGGTCATCGGCCTTCCCGAGGAACGAGGGCACCGGCCGCCTGCGCGCAGCGGGACCCGCGACCCGCAGCGTGGCGATCTTCACCGAGGGCTGGACGCCGAACGGCGTGGGGCGCTGCTGGAAGAACTGCTGGGCCAGCGTGAAGTCGCCGGTCTCGGCGCCCGCGCGCACCAGTACCTCGAACCGCTGCCCGGGGGCGAGGAAGATCTCCGACATCCTCTGCGGGTGCTGCAGGGTGACCCCGTCACGGGCGAGCAGGAAGTACTCACCGCCCGCCGGGGCGATCTTCAGGAACCGCTCGGTGGAGGCGTTGACGAGCCGCCAGCGCTGTGACTCGCCCGGCCGGATGTCGATGCGCGGCTGCAGTTGCCCGTTGATGATGATGAGCCGGTCCTTCGGGGGCCTGCCCTGGCTGGCCCCGGTGGACGACCCGCGCACCTGCGTGTTCTGGAACACCATGACCCGGTCGGTCAGGTCCCCGATTCCCGGGATGTCGTCCAGGCCGCCGCGCACGACGATGGTGCCCGCCTGCCCGGCGAAGGTCTGCATGTCCACGTAGCGGTGGTGGTGCGGGTGGTACCAGAACACCCCGGGCGGGTGATTCTCCGGGATCTTGTACCGGTACTGGTAGTTGGTTCCGGGGCGGATGGTGAGGAACACGTTGTCCTGCGGGGAATCCGGCGACACGTGCAGCCCGTGCACGTGCAGGTTCGTGATCGCGCCCTTGGGTTGCACGAATGGCCCGATGTCCTGCGTCTGCGGCAGGTAGCCCTCCGGGAGACGGTTGCGCAGCAGCACGTTCAGGTCGTCACCGGGACTGATCTTCCAGGTGGGCGCCGCGAACTGGGCCGCGTAGGTCTGGCTCGACACCTTGCGCCCCCCCACCAGCACGGTGCGCGTGCGGGGCGTCATCACCACGTCCAGCTCGCCGCCGCGGGACCCCATCACGGGGGGATCGCGCAGGGGCTCGTCGGTGACGAAGTCCACGCACGCCTCGCAGGGCGGGGGCTGCTGGCCGGCCACGACGGCGGCGCCCGCCGCGGTTCCTGCGACCAGCGCGCACCCGCCGATGGTGGCGAGCACCAGCCGGGGGCGGCGGCGGGACATCATGCGATCAGCAGCCAAAGGGACCCACCCCCGGAACCCCGCTGTTGTAGCCGGGTGTCGCAGGGCTCCCGTCCGGGCATGTGACGGTGCCGCCGTCAGGCCCGCCTGCGCCCCCATTCGCCGAGAAGTCCCAGCTCCATGTGGAACCGGTGAGCGCCGCGCCGCTCATGGGGGTCCCCCTCAGGGTCGTGTTGCCGAGGAACGACGCGTAGATCAGCACCGACCCGGACAGGTTGAGGCCCGACAGATCGGCATCCGTGAAGGTTGCGCCCCACATGTTCGCGGTGGGGCCGGCGAACCAGCCCTGCACCACGCGCCACCCCGCGGGCACCGCCCGGGGCACGCCCGTCACGTTCGCGCCGGCCACGTTGGTGAGGCGGGCCCCCGTGAAGTCCGCGCCATCCACGGTGGTGCGCAGCATCAGCGCGCCGCCCAGGTTGGCGCGGGTGAGGTTCGCATCCGTCAGGTCGGCGCGGGTGAGCATGATGGTGCCGTCCATGCGCGCACGGGTGAGGTTGGCGCCCTTCAGGTTCGCGCGCGTCAGCCCCGCAGCGGTCATCCGCGCGCCGGCGGCGCGCACCCGCACCATCCGCGCGCCAGACAGGTTGGCCAGCTGCAGGCGGGCGCGGTAGAGGTTGGCCCCGGACAGGTTGGCCCGCTGCAGCGACGAGCCCCGGAAGTCCGCGAAGCGAAGGTTGCGCCCGGCCAGGTTGATCCGCCGCAGGTCCATGTTCCGGCAGGTGGTATGACGCGCGGCCGTGGGGGACGTGACGATCCGGCAGTCGCGCACGTCACTGGCATGCGCACCCGAGGCCAGGAGGCCGCCCGCCGCGAGAGCGAGGGTTGACGCGCCGATGGTTGCCGAGCGGGGAACGGCCACGCGGTGAGCGTACACGCGGGGTCAGTCGAGGATGCTGATGGCGCGCGCGGCGATGATCAGCAGCACGAGCAGCGAGAGCATCGCCTCGATCGCCATGAGGGCCTTCACGCGGTGGCGCATCGGCAGGGTGTCGGCGGGCGCGAACGACGTGGCGGTGGTCACCGACAGGAACAGGTAGTCGGGGAAGGTCGGACGCCACGCCACCGGTCCGGGCACCTGGTACTGGCCGAACAGGAAGTCGTGCGGCCCCGGCGGGGATTCGGCGCGGTGCCGCGGCCCTCCCCCATCCACCTCCCAGAACCACAGGGCGAACACGATGACGTTCGTGAACCACAGTTGCACCGCCGCCACGATCAGGTACCGGCCCTCGAACCGGTTCTCCGTGATGATTCCGTACAGCAGCAGGGCGACGGCCGAGGCATTGGCCAGCGTGATGAGGCCCGCGAGCGCGATTCCCAGGTGCCGGCGGCGGTCCGACTCCGCCACCGGCCGCACCGCCGCGACGATGATCAGAACCACGAGCAGGACCGGCACCAGCCAGCGCAGCCAGCCGCCGCCGAGTATGAGGCCGCTGGGCAGCGTGGCGTAGAGCGCCGCGGCAACGGCGAGGGCCATGAGCGGCGGCCACCGCGGCTCGCGGACGGCATCGAATTCGGTCTCAATCGGCGCCACGTCGGGATGATGGCAGCCGGGCAGGCCCGGCATGGGCTATCGTGCGCCGCCGTGCCGACCCGGGATGACCTCAGGAACGTCGCCATCGTGGCCCATGTGGACCATGGCAAGACCACGCTCGTGGACGCCATGCTCTGGCAGAGCGGCGCGTTCCGCGCGAATCAGGACGTGCAGTCGCGCGTGATGGACTCCGGCGACCTGGAGCGCGAGAAGGGCATCACGATCCTGGCCAAGAACACGGCCGTGCGACGCGGTGACCTCACCATCAACATCATCGACACGCCGGGCCACGCGGACTTCGGCGGCGAGGTGGAGCGCGGCCTCTACATGGTGGACGGCGTGCTGCTGCTGGTGGACGCCTCCGAGGGGCCCCTGCCGCAGACGCGGTTCGTGCTGCGCAAGGCGCTGGAGTCCCGCCTGCCCGTGGTGCTGGTGGTCAACAAGATCGACCGCCCGGACGCCCGCGCCGCGGAGGTGGTGGACGAGGTCTATGAGTTGTTCCTCGACCTCGGCGCCGATGAGTCGCAGATCGACTTCCCCATCGTCTACACCAACGGGAAGGCCGGCACGGCATCGCTGGATGCCGCGCAGCAGGGCGAGGACCTCGCGGTGCTGTTCGACGTGCTGCGCGACACCGTCCCGGCGCCGACCTACGAAGACGGCGCGCCGCTGCAGGCACTGGTCACCAACCTCGCGGCCGATTCCTACCTGGGGCGCCTGGCCGTGTGCCGCGTGCACGAGGGCACAATCCGCAAGGGGCAGCAGGTCGCGTGGTGCCGCACCGATGGCAGCATCGAGCAGGCGAAGGTGGCGGAACTCTTCCTGACGCGCGAACTGGATCGCGTGCCCGTGGACGAGGCCGGGCCGGGCGACATCATCGCCGTCGCGGGCATCCCCGAGATCACGATCGGCGAGACCCTCGCCGACCCCGACGACCCCCAGCCCCTTGCCGTCATCACGGTGGACGAGCCCAGCCTGGGGCTCACGATCGGCATCAACACGTCCGCGCTCGCCGGACGCGAGGGCTCGAAGCTGACGGCACGGATGCTGAAGGACCGCCTGGACCAGGAGCTGGTGGGCAACGTGTCCCTGCGGGTGCAGCCCACCGAACGGCCCGACGCCTGGGAGGTGCAGGGCCGGGGTGAGCTGCAACTGGCGGTGCTGGTGGAGACCATGCGCCGCGAGGGCTTCGAGCTGACCGTGGGTAAGCCCGAGGTGATCATCCGCGACATCGACGGCGTGCGCCACGAGCCCATCGAGCGCGTGACCATCGACGTGCCCGAGGACATGATGGGCGTGGTCACCCAACTGCTCGCCCTGCGCAAGGGGCGCATGGAGCAGGTGGTGAACCACGGCACCGGATGGACGCGCCTGGACTACCTGGTGCCTGCGCGCGGGCTGGTGGGGTTCCGCACCGAGTTCCTCACCGAGACCCGGGGCACAGGGCTGCTGCACTCGGTGTTCGAGGGCTGGGAGCCATGGCACGGGGAGATCCGCACGCGCACCCGCGGCAGCCTGGTAGCCGATCGCACAGGCGTGGCCACAACGTTTGCGATGTTCGGCCTGCAGGAGCGCGGGGTGATGTTCACCGAACCCGGGGATGCGGTGTACGAGGGGATGATCGTTGGCGAGAACGCCCGTGGCGAGGACCTCGACGTGAACATCTGCAAGGAGAAGAAGCTCACCAACATGCGCTCGAGCACCGCTGACGAACTGGAGCGCCTCGTGCCGCCCCGCCGGATGTCGCTCGAGCAGGCACTGGAGTGGGTGCGCGACGACGAGTGCGTGGAGGTCACCCCGGAGAGCGTGCGCATGCGCAAGGTGATCCTGGATTCCACCGGCCGGGTGAAGGCGGCGCGCGGCCGTAAGGCGGCGGCGGGGGCCTGACGGCCTAGCATCGGCGCATGCCCGAGGTGCGCATCGATGAAAGCGTCACCCCGGCGGCACACCGCGCGGGCCTCACGGCCGCGCTGGAGGCGCGCCGGGTGGACAACCGCTTCCACTACGCAGGCGGTGCAGCCGCCGCCCGGTGGCGGGCCCTCGCCGCCGAGCATTCACCCTCCCGCGACGATGCGGACGGCCTGGTGGCCTATGAGGCGGCCGCACGGACGGCGCTGGGTGTCCTGCCCGACGGTCCCGTGCATGTGATCGGCGTGGGGTGCGGGGATGGCGTGAAGGAACGGCGCCTCCTCGGCGCGCTCGCCGGTACCGGACGACGGGACATCGCGGCCACGCCCGTTGACGTGAGCGTGCCGCTCGTCACGGCGGCCGCGGAGGCCATGCAGGCGGTCCCCGTCGTGGACGCCACGCACGCGGTGGCCGTTGACATCACGCTGGTGCGGGACCTCTCCCCCCTTCTCGCGCCCCGCCTGCCGGGTACGCGCGTGGTGACCCTGTTCGGGGTGCTGTCCACGGTGGGCGATGGCGCGCTGGCTCCGGCCATGTCGCTGCTGCGCCGCGGGGACATCCTCTTGGCGAGCGCCAACCTGCTGCCCCCGTCGCCGGACGCGCGCGACGCCGTGATGGCCCAGTACGACAACCGGCCCACGCGCGAGTGGCTGGGAACCGTGCTGACCGAGATCGGGGTGGGCGGCGCCGACGACATCCGATTCCGCTGGGAGCGGTCGCCCACCGGCGACATGGTCGTGGGCGAGGTGACCCCCTCCGCGCCGGTGGTGGCATCGGTCGGCGGGGTCACCGTGGGGCTGGCGGCGGGAATGCCCATCCGCGTCCTGGAATCCCATCGGCACTCCGCCGAGGGCTTGTCGCGCATGCTGGCGGCAGCCGGGCTGGACGTCCGGGCGACGTGCGTCTCGCCCAGCGGCGAGGAGGGCGTGGCCGTGGGGGTCAGCCGGGGCTGATGTCCCCGGGGGCGAGCGCGCCGAGGGTGTCCAGTACCGCGCGCACCCGTGGCACCTCATGCGTGCGGAAGAGCCCCGTGCGCCCCATGGCCGCGAGGACCGCGAAGAACGGCTCGGCGCTTCGCACCTCGTCCTCGAAGTAGTCGAACGCATGCGGCAGGGCGTGGCACACCGGCCAGCCCAGCACGCGCAGGCGGAAGGTATTCAGGAACACCTTCATCTGATGACGCACCCGGGTGGGCCCGTCCAGCAGGTTGCCGTAGTAGAAGCCCAGCCCCGGGTCGATGACGATGCGCTCCACGCCCTGGGCCACCGCGCGGTCGATGCGCGGACCGAAGTGCTCCAGCAGTGCGGGCACCGGGTCGTCCCCCAGCACCAGGTCGTGTACCTCGCGCACGTTCGCGCCCTGCACGAAGCACATGATGACGGCCGCGTCATGCTCCGCCGCGGTCGCATACATCTCGTCCTCGCGCTCCACCCCCGTGAGGTTCAGCACCGCGGCCCCCGCCCCCAGCGCAACCCGGGCGACATCCGGTGAGTAGGTCTCCACCGAGGTCGGGATCCCCTCCGCCCGCAGCCCCTCGATGACGGGCAGCACCCCGGCCAGTTGATCGGCGGGCGACACCCGCGCGGCGCCGGCGAGTGTGGATTCCGCCCCGATATCCACGATCAGCGCGCCCTGTGCGGCGAGCACCCGCCCCCGGCGGA
>JAUROO010000052.1 GCA_030829765.1 Miltoncostaeales bacterium
CCGGGGCGTCGGCGCGCGCCGATGAGCTGCAGGCAGGGCCGTGGCAGACCGCCCTGGGGGTGGCCATGGTATTCGTGGTCATGCATGCGGTGCTGCGCATGAGGGCGCCGCTCAGCGATCCGTACCTGGTGCCGATCATGGCCGCGCTCACGGGGATCGGCCTGGCCATGCTCTACCGGATCGACCCGGGCCTCGCGGGCGACCAGGCCATCTGGGTGACCCTGGGCGGCATCATCTTCTGCGCGGTCATCGTGTTCATGCCCGACCACCGCGTGCTCGAGCGCTACCGGTACATCATCGGACTCACGGCCGTGATGCTCCTGGTGTTCACCATGGTGTTCGGCACCGAGGTGAACGGATCGCGCCTGTGGATCGAGATCGGCGGCGGCCAGCGCGTGCAGCTTGGCGAGCTGGCCAAGGTGCTGATGGTGATCTTCCTCGCCGGGTACCTGCGGGAGAAGCGCGAGGTCCTGGCCATCCCCACCCAGCGGCGCCTGGGCATGAACCTGCCGGCGCCGCGTCACCTCGCCCCCATCCTCGTGTTCTGGGGCGCGGCGCTGGCCGCCGTGGTGGTGCTGAACGACTTCGGCACCGCGCTGCTGTTCTTCGGCGTCTTCCTCGCCATGCTGTACCTGGCCACCGGACGCGCGCTGTACGTGGGACTGGGCATCACGCTGTTCGCGGCGGGGTCGCTGTTCATCTGGGCAGCCGTTCCGAGGATCGGCGCGCGCGTGGACTCCTGGCTGCACCCGTTCACCGATCCGCAAGGCGGTGGTTACCAGATGGTGCAATCGCTGTACGCGCTGGCGGACGGCGGCGTGGTGGGCCCCGGCTTCGGGCGCGCGCTGCTGGTGACCGAGGGCGGCACCCCCCGCATCCCCGCGCTCGAGACCGACTTCATCTTCAGCGCGGTCTCCAACGACCTCGGATACGTGGGCGCGGTCGGCGTCATGCTTCTCTACGTGCTGCTCATGGCGCGCGGCTTCGCGATCGCGACGGCCGCGCGTGACGGGTTCTCCAAGCTGCTCGCGGGCGGCCTCACCGCGGTGGTGGGCCTCCAGGCGTTCATCATCATCGGCGGCGTGGTCCGCCTCGTGCCCCTCACGGGCGTGACCCTTCCCTTCATGTCCTACGGTGGTTCGAGCGTGATCGTGAACTTCGGCATCGCAGCGCTTCTGCTGGTGATCAGCAACCGATCACGCCAGGGCCTTGCCGAGGCCGTGCGGGGGGTTCCGGCCACATGAACCGGTCCATCCGCGTCCTGTACCTCACCCTGGCCGCCGGCTTCGCCGTGCTGGTGCTGATGCTGGGCTACTGGCAGGTCATCGCCGCCGGTGAGCTGGATGAGCGCGCGGACAACCCCTACACGCTCGAGAAGCAGCGCCTGGTGGACCGCGGGCGCATCATCTCGGCCGACAAGGTGATCCTTGCCGAGAGCGTGACCTACCGCGAGAAGGGCCAGAAGTACTACCGCCGGTACTACCCGCAGGGCGCGCTCGCCGCGCAGGTGGTGGGCTACGCAACCTCACGACAGGGATCCACGGGGCTCGAGCAGCAGTACAACCGGTATCTGGCGGGCTCGTACGGGACCGGGGCCATCCTCGACCGCCTCCGCGACGAGACCAAGGACGGCGCGGACATCCGCCTCACCCTCGATACCCGGGTGCAGAAGACCGCCGAGGCGCTGCTCTCGGGACGCAAGGGCGCGGTCGTGGCGATCGAGCCGAAGACCGGCAAGGTGCTCGCGGTGGCATCATCCCCGGGGTTCGACCTGAACCAGGTCGCCAGCGATTTCGCCTCGATTCGGAAGGAAAGCGGGGCTCCGCTCCTGAACAGGGCGACCGGCGGCCTCTACCCGCCGGGTTCCACGTTCAAGGTCGTCACGGCCACCGCGGCGCTCGGCAGCGGCACGTGGTCGCCCTCGTCCACCTTCGATGACAAGGGCGTGTACGTGGTGGACGGCAAGCCCATCTACAACTCCGGAAAGGCCAAGTACGGCCTGCACAACCTGACCGACGCACTGACCTTCTCGATCAACACCACCTTCGCGCAGATCGGCGATCGCCTCGGCGGGCGCGCGATGGGGCGCGAGATGACCCGGTTCGGATTCGCCCGCCCGGTGGAGATCGACCTGCCCGCAGGTGAGATCGCCGTGTCGGGCAGGTACCGTGACGGGAAGCTCCTCCCCAACGAGCAGCGCGATTCGGACTCTGCGCGTATCGCGATCGGACAGGAGAACCTCCAGGTGACCCCACTCCAGATGGCCATGGTCGCAGGCGCGATCGCCAATGGCGGCCGCATGATGCGGCCGTACCTCGTGCGCAGGGTCATCACCCGAGATGGCGTGGTGGTGAAGCAGCAGCGCCCGCAGGAGGTGGGATCGGTGTCCAGCGCCTACATCGCCTCCGAGGTGGGGCGCATGATGGGCAGCGTCGTGTCCGAGGGAACGGGCGCCGAGGCGGGTCTGGCCGGCCTTTCGGTCGCGGGCAAGACGGGAACCGCCGAGACCGGTGACCCCGAGCGCAACCAGGCCTGGTTCATCGGGTACGCGCCCGCGGACGACCCGAAGGTGGCCGTGGCAGTGGTGATCGAGGACACATCGGGTACCGGCGGCACCGAGGCCGCCCCGGTGGCCGGAGAGGTGATGCGGACCGCATTGTCGATCGGCCCCGTGCCCGGGGAGCCGAGCGCGTGACGATCGGACCGGGAACGGAACTCGGCGAGCGCTACGAACTGGGCCACCAGATCGGCACCGGCGGCATGGCGTCGGTGTACCTGGCCTACGACACGGTGCTCGACCGCGAGGTCGCGGTGAAGGTGCTGGCCGAGAGGTTCGCGGCCGACCAGGCATTCGTCGAGCGCTTCCGGCGCGAGGCGTCCGCGGCGGCCGGGCTGAACCACCCGAACATCGTGGCGGTGTACGACCGCGGCGAGGCCGAAGGCACGTACTACATCGTCATGGAGTACCTGAAGGGGCCCGACCTCAAGAGGGTCATCCGCGACCAGGGTCCGCTGGACCCGGCCGTGGCCGTGGACAACGCCCTGCAGATCCTGTCCGCGCTCACTGCCGCGCACACCGCGGGCATCATCCACCGCGACATCAAGCCGCAGAACGTGATGGTGAGCGGCGACGGCCGGCTGCGCGTGGCGGACTTCGGCATCGCCCGCGCCGACGCCGACCAGCAGATGACCGAGGCGGGCTCGGTGATCGGCACGGCGCAGTACCTGTCGCCCGAGCAGGCGCAGGGCGAGGAGACCACCGCCGCCAGCGACACCTACGCCGTGGGCATCGTCCTGTACGAGATGCTCACCGGACGCGTGCCGTTCGATGGAGATCGCCCCGTGACGGTGGCGATGAAGCAGATCAACGAGCCCCCCGTGCCACCGCGCGTGTTCGCGCAGGAGATCCCGCCCGAACTCGATGCGGTGGTGATGAAGGCGCTGTCCAAGCGACCGGAGGACCGCTACCAGAGCGCCGAGGACTTCACCGCGGCACTGCTGGAGGTGCGGTCGGCCATGTCGGGCGGCCAGCAGTCAACCCTCATCCTCACGGCCCCGGCGGCCACGACAGCCGGCGGCGCAGCGGCGACCATGGAGACCCAGGCAGTGGGCAACGGATCAGGCGGCGGGCGGAAGTCCGGGGGCGCAGGCGGCAACAACAAGAAGAAGAAGGGCCGGCCGGCGATCTGGGGCATCGTGGCGGTGCTCATCGCGGCGCTCGCGGTATCGCTGGCCCTCGCCCTGACGCGCGGCGGCTCCGACATGGTGATGGTGCCCGACGTCGCGGGCTTCGAGGCCGCGGCGGCAACGCGTGCGATCAGCGACGCCGGGCTCACGCCCACCGAGCGCACCCAGGCGAGCGACGACGTCCAGCCCGGCGTGGTGATCGGCACCGAGCCCGGGGCCGGCACCGAGGTGGCCGCGCAGTCCACCGTGACCATTCTGGTGTCATCCGGACCCGCCGAGGTGACCGTGCCAAATGTGGTGGGCGAGGCGGTCGAGGACGCCCAGGCGACGCTTGAGAAGGCCGGCTTCACCGTCACCACCGAAGAGGTGGACAGCGACAAGGAAATCGGCACGGTTGTGCGCCAGGCGCCGCAGGCCGGGTCCATGGCCGGCTCCGGCGACACCATCACGCTGTACGTGAGCAAGGGCATCACCAAGGTGACGGTGCCGGACGTGACCGGCAGCGACGTCTCGTCGGCGCGCTCGGAGATCACCGGCGCGGGCCTGAAGGTGGGCAGCGTGTCCGAGGACGACGGGTCGTCCGGCCGGTCGGCGGGAACCGTGGTGGCGCAGGACCCGGACGGCGGCGCATCGGTGGCCAAGGGCACCTCGGTGAACCTGGTGATCGCCGCCGAGGGCGGGGCGAGCGTGCCGGACGTGACCGGCAGCGACCAGGCAACGGCGCGATCGAAGCTGGAGAGCCTGGGATTCAACGTGACCTCGTCAGGTGCCGAGAGCACGCAGCCCGAGGGCACGGTGATCGACCAGGAGCCGTCCGCCGGGTCGAGCGTTCCCGCGGGATCCACCGTGACCATCATCGTGGCCTATCCGCCCGCGGCATCGGGCGGATCGAGCGGCGGGTCGTCGGGTGGGTCCGGCGGCGGCTCCCAGGCGCCCGCGCCATCGGGTGGCTCCAGCGGATCGTCGGGCGGATCGAGCGGCGGCTCCCAGGCGCCGGCGCCGACCGGTTGAGCAGGATCGCCGTCCTCGGGGGCGGCCGCAGCAGCGAGCACGACGTCTCGCTGGAGTCGGCATCGTCCGTCGCAGCGGCGTTCGACCGCGCACGGCACGAGGTGGTGGAGGTCACCATCGGCCGCGAGGGCGCGTGGGAATCCGGCGGCGGCGTGGTGGCGCTCGTGCCCGGGGCGGGCGACCAGGCCTGGCTGATGCCGGTGGATGGCAATGGCGCGGCGTGCGCGATCGACCTGGTCTTCCCCGTGCTGCACGGCCCATGGGGCGAGGACGGCACCATCCAGGGGCTGTGCGAGACAGCCGGAGTGCCCTATGTCGGCGCCGGCGTCGCGTCCAGCGCGGTCGGCATGGACAAGGCCCTGTTCCACGTGATCGCGATGGCCGCCGGCATCCCGCGGGTGGAGACCCTTGTCGTGTCCCATGCCGAGTGGCGGGACGACCCCGAAGGGGTGCGCGCCCGGGTGGCCGGGGCGGTGGGGTACCCGGCGTTCGCCAAGCCGGCGCGCCTCGGGTCGAGCTACGGCATCAGCCCCGTGCCGGATGAGGATGCGCTCGGACCCGCGCTGCAACTTGCCTTCGCGCACGACGACAAGGCACTGGTGGAGCGCCGGGCAATGGGCCGCGAGGTGGAGGTTGGTCTGCTGGGGGACGCGGACCCGCATGCCTCCCCGCTGGGGGAGATCCTCCACGACAGCGATTGGTACGACCACGACGCCAAGTACCGGCCGGGTGGCATGCGTCTCGAGGTGCCTGCGGATGTCCCCGCGCACGTGCAGGACCACGCCCGCGAGCTGGCCGTGCGCGCATGGAAGGCGATCGACTGCTCCGGCCTCGCGCGCGTTGACTTCTTTCTCGAGGGCGAGGACCTCTACATCTCGGAGATCAACACCATCCCGGGCTTCACCTCCACCAGCGTGTGGGGGCGCCTGATGGCCGCGGACGGGTTCGACTACCCCGAACTCATCCAGCGCCTGATCGACCTGGCGTTCGCGCGACACGAGGCGCGCCGGGCCTACCGGGGATGAACATCGGGGTCATCGCCGACACGCACGTCGGTGAGTTCCTCGACCGTCTGCCCGGCACCGCCCTCGGCGCCCTCGCGGGCAGCGACCTCATCCTGCACGCGGGCGACCTGTCGGACGGGTCGGTCATCCCCGCGCTCGAGCGCATCGCACCGGTGGTGGCCGTTCATGGCGACCATGACCTGCCCTCCACCCCGGATCTGCCCCGGCGCGCCGTGGTACAGGCGGGCGGGCTGCGCATCGGCCTGGTGCATGGCCGGCGCACGGCGGCGGACATCGCCGTGATCGCGGCGCACTGGGCGGCCCGCCGACGGCTTCGCTTCGACATGGGGCGCTCGCGGGCCATGGCACGGGAATTCCGGCGCCATGACGTTGACGTGGTGGTGTTCGGCCACTGGCACGAGGCCGTGATCACCCATGTCGAGGGCGTGCTGGTGTTCTCGCCGGGCGCCGTGTGCCCGTGGGGCAGCCTGCAGGGTGGCCGTCCGCCACGGCCGGGAGCCGCGGGCGTGGCCGACCGCGTGGTGCGCCGCTACCGGCAGCAGCTGGGGGACACCGCCATGCGGGCCTCGGTGGGCCGTCTGGTGACCGGCCCCCATGGGGTGCGTGCCGAGGTCATCCCCCTGGACGCCGCCTAGGGGTCAGGCCCGCCGCGCGCGGGGGTGGGCGCGGTCGAAGTCGTCGCGCAGGTGGCGGGCCGTCACGTGCGTGTAGACCTCGGTGGTGACGGGGCTCGCGTGCCCGAGGTGCGCCTGCACGTAGCGGATGTCCACGCCGGCCTGCACCAGATGGGTGCCGCACGAGTGGCGAAGCGCATGCGGGAATACGCGCACCCCCTCGGACACCAGGCCCGCCGCATCGGCCACCCTCTGGACCTCGCGCCACACATCCGACCGGCCCATGCGCCGGCCCCGCGCGCCGAGGAACACCGCGTCGGCATCGCGGTGGCGGGCCTGATCGGGCCGAGGGCGCACATCCCGGGCGCGCAGTTCCGGCCGCGCCGTCGCCAGGTACCGCACCAGCGCGTCGCGCGCGACCGCGGGAACGGCCACGGCGCGGTGCCGACCGCCCTTTCCCTGCACCACCACATGCGGGTCCTCGGGATCGTCGAGGTGCAGGGCGAAGATATCCAGCCCCGCGGCCTCGGTGGCCCGGATGCCGCAGCCATAGAGCACCTCCACCAGCGCATGGGCCCGCACGCCCGTGGGGCCCGGCAGCGCCCCGGCTGCATCGCACATGCGGCGCACCTGCGACGCCGACAGCGCCACCACCTCCCGCGACAGGCGCTCCTGGCCGCGCGAGGATCCCGCGGGCGGGCGCAGGTCCTGCACCGGGTTGGGCAGGTCCATCGCCCGCGACCACCAGCGGCAGAAGGCCCGGACCGCGGCGACGCGCCGGGCACGGCTGGAGGGCCTGCCCTCCAGCGCGTCGCGCCAGTCCTGCCACCACGCCTCGGGTATGGCCGCCAGCTGCGCGGCGGCCCGACGTGCAGAGGGATCGTCCTCCACGCCGAACGGCGGCGCATGGGCGGGGTCGGGCGCGATGCCCAGTGACGCGCCCAGCAACCGCAGGTCACGCCGGTAGGCCGCACGCGTGTTGGCGCTGCCGCGGGTGGCGACGAAGCCCTCCGCGAGAGCGCGGAAGCCGTCGGGGTCCACCACCGGCGGGCTCATCCGCCACCCCGGGGATGCGACTCGCGCAACGTGCGCTGCAGCGCCCGGGTGGTGACGCCCGTGTAGCGCTCGGTGGTGGCGAGGCTCGCATGGCCGAGGAACTCCTGAACCACCCGCAGGTGCGCACCGCCGGTGCCACCGGGGCCCTCGAGAAGGTGCGTGGCCGCTGCGTGGCGCAGCAGGTGCGGCCCTCCCGCACGGCCCTGGGCGCCAAGCATGCGGCGCACCACGCGGTAGACCGCGGTGCCGTCCATGGGGGCACCGGTGCGCGACACGAACACCCGGTCACCCCCGGGGCCGCCGCCGGAACGCACGATGCGCGGACGGCCCCTGTCGAGCCACGCGCGCAGGGCATCCACGCAGGGCTCGGTCATGGGCACGGTGCGCGCGTGGCCGCCCTTCCCCACCACGGCAAGCACCTCGTGCTCGAAGTCCAGCGACGTAAGCAGAAGATCGCAGGCCTCCTGCCGGCGCAGGCCGCTTCCGTACAGCACCTCCACAAGCGCGCGATCACGCAGGGCAAGGGCCTCCGCCGGGCTGGCCGGGGCGGCCGAGCGGACATGCTCCTCCGCATGCACTGCGAGGGCCGCGGCATCGTCCTGCGAGAGGCGCGGCACGGGGCGCCGCGTAGCCCGCGGGGCATCCACCAGCGACGCCGGGCACCGCCCGCGCGGGAAGTGCGGCGCGAGCCACTCCCGGAGCGCGGTGAGGGCCCGACGGCAGGTGGATGGGGCCCAGCCGATATCCCGGAGCGCCGCCTCCAGCATGGATGGCGTCACGGCCGCGGGCCCCGGCACGCCGTGGCCGGCCAGCCATGCGGACACCCTCCGGCAATCGCGCACGTACCCGGCCCGGGACGTCGGGGCGAGGGCCCGGGCACGCCCACCCTGGCGCGCAAGGCGGGTGTCCAGGTCGCGAAGCGACGTCTCCCATGCGTCCGGCAGGCCCATCGGGGTTATGTTCGGCGCGCGCTAGGCGGTGCCTTCCAGGCCGATCTCCGACACGTAGGCCCGGTAGCCATCGCCCTTCGCATTCGGGGGGAGCTCGGTGATCCACAGGGTGTACGTGGATGAGGGATCGCCATCCGTGAGCGGCACGGACTGCGCCCCTCCCTCGAACGCCCCGCTGCCCACCACGCGCGCGTCGGGCCCCGGCTCCCCCGCGAGCACCTCGAACCGTCCACCGGGGCCATCACTGATCAGGTCGAGGCGCGTCGCCACGGCGGGGGCCGCGAGGCCCAGCGACAGGCCCACGCCGTCCTTCAGGCCCCCGAAGTCGGCGGTGGCGTACTTCTCGGTACGCCACGAGGTGTCGGCGTTGCCGTCATACGACAGCGGCACCTCGCCCGGCATCTCACGGCCCTCGCCCCCGGGGTCGGCGTCGGTCACCGAGGCCAGGGGCAGCGCCGTGGCGGCTCCCGGCATGCCGCCGGGCACGCCCGGCACCGGTGACTGCGCGGAGCCCGGCACCGGTGAATCGGTTCCGCGGCCACTGATGACGAAGCCCACGGCCCCGAGGGCACCCAGCACCAGCACCGCGCCGATGGCGAGCGGCCAGCGGCGGCGCGGCGCACGAGCCACCGACCGCGGCGCGGTTGCCCCGTCCAGCGGGACCGGTGAGGCGGAGATCACGCCGGTCGCGTCCGCGTCGGGCACCGCGAGGCCCAGGCGTCCGGTGTCGGCGTCCGCCGCGGCGACCTCGGCCGGGATCACCGGGAGGGCGGCGGTTCCGCCGGATGGCACGTCCATGAGCGCATCGGCCATGTCGAGCGCGGAGCGGAACCGGGCATCGGGATCCTTCTCGCAGGCGCGCAGGACGATGGCGGCCAGGTAGGGCGGCACACCCGGCCGCACGTCGCACGGGTCGGGCATGGGGTCGCGCACCTGCCGCAGCGCGACGGCCATGGGGCTGTCGGCCGGGAAGGGCAGTTCGCCCGTGAGCGCCTCGTACAGCACCACCCCAAGGGCGTAGACGTCCGTGCGGCCATCCACGCCGAGTCCCCGGGCCTGCTCGGGCGCCAGGTAATCGCTTGTGCCCAGCACCGTTCCGGTGCGGGTGAGGCCGTCCTGCATGCCATCGAGCAGGCGCGCGATCCCGAAGTCGGTCAGCTTGGCCACCCCGGCGTCGGTCACCAGCACGTTGTGCGACTTGATGTCCCGGTGCACGATGCCCGACCGGTGGGCCAGTTCGAGGCCACGCGCCACCTGGCTGGCGATGGATGCCGCCTCGGCCGGCGCCAGTGGCCCCCGTTGGCGGATCAGGGCCTTGAGCGACACCCCCTCCACCAGCTCGAACACGATGAACGGCTGCTCATCCTCCACCGAGCCGCGGTCGAGCAGGCGCACGATGCACGGATGGTCCAGCCGGGCCACCACGTCGGCCTCGCGACGGAACCGCGCGTGCAGGTCGGGGTCGTCCTGCACGCGCGGATGCATCAGCTTCACCGCGACCGCCGCCCCGGTCTCGCCATCGATGGCGCGCCACACGGTGGCCATGCCCCCGCTGCCGATGGGGCGCTCCAGCCGGTAGCGCCCCCCCACCAGGTCGCCGGCCGCCGTCATGGGTGCGCACTCGCGGATCGCACGCCTGCACCGTACGTACCGCCCGGGACGTCCCGGCCCCGGAGCGTGCGGCGGCGACGTGTCACATGCCGCGCCGGGCGGCGCCCGAGCGCTGGTAGCGTCGCTGCATGGCCACCCACACCATCCTCATCGTCGAGGACGACGCGGCCATCGCCGACTCCATCGCGTACCACCTCGGCCGGGCCGGGCACCGCACCCTCACCGCCTCGGACGGCGCGGCAGGGCTCCGGCTGTTCACGCGTGAGCGCCCTGATCTGGTGGTGCTCGACCTGATGCTTCCGCAGGTGGACGGCTGGCGGTTCACCGAGGAGGTCCGCGCGCAGGACCCCGACGTGCCCGTGATCATGTGCAGCGCGCGCACCAGCGAGCACGACCGCGTGCACGGGCTGGAGATCGGCGCCGACGACTACATGACCAAGCCCTTCTCGATGAAGGAGCTCGTGGCACGGGTCTCGGCCCACCTGCGCCGCCGCGACAAGGAGCGCGGGCGCGATGCCGAGGGGCCGATCGAGGTGGCGGGGCTGGTGATCGACCCCGATCAGGTGCAGGCCTTCGTGGATGGCCGGAGCGTGGGCTTCACGCCCCGGGAGTTCCAGGTGCTGCTGGTGCTCGCCCGGGCCGCCGGGCGACCCCTCGCGCGCAACCGGATCTACCGCGAGGCCTGGGGCTACGAGATGATGGCGGGAGACCGCTCGGTGGATGTATTCGTGCGGAAAGTGCGCCAGAAGCTGCGCGCAGCGCTGCCCGGCACCGACTTCGTCATCACCCACTACGGCGTGGGATACCGCTTCGATCCGGCTCCCGCAGCCGGACCCGGGTGAGCCCCCGCTGCCGCAGTCCGTTGAGGCGGCGGGTCGCACTTCGCTAAGGTGCCGCGGCCACCTGGCGGGATGCCCGAGTGGTCAAAGGGAGCGGTCTGTAAAACCGCCGGCTCTGCCTACGAAGGTTCAAATCCTTCTCCCGCCATCTGGAAACGGAACCCGGCCGCGCGCCGGGTTCCGTCGTTCCGGCGTCATTCGGGCAGGCGCGTGATGACCAGCTTGGGGTAGGTCATCTCCATCACCGCAGATGCCGGGCCCTCGCGGGCATCGCCCGAACCGCGGGTTCCGCCGTAGGGCATCTGGTCGGCGCGGAAGGTGGGCGTCTCGTTGATGAGCACGCCCCCGAAGGCGAGGCGCCGTGCCCACGCCATGGCGGCATCCACGCGGGCCGTGAAGATGCCTGCCTGCAGGCCCAGCGGGCTGTCATTCGCGATCGCGATGGCATCGTCCACGCGGTCGTACGCGCACACGGCGATGACCGGCCCGAATACCTCCTCGCGCATTACGCGGGTGAATGGCGCGACGCCATCGAGCACCGTCGGCGCGAGCATGGCCGGGCCCGATGGAAGCCGGTCGCCGCCGCGGACCACCCGTGCCCCCACGTGCGTGGCCTCGACGATCCACTCCAGGATGCGATCGGCCGACGCGGAATCGATGACCGGACCGACGTCGGTGCCCTCCTCCAGCGGGTCGCCCGCCACGAGTCCATCCACCAGCGGCAGCAGGGCGTCCATCAGCGCGTCATGCGCCTCGCGGTGCACGATCACCCGCTGCACGGAGATGCACGACTGCCCGGCGTGGGTGAAGGCACTGCCCGCGATGGCCCGTGCCGCCGCGTACACGTCGGCATCGGAATGGACGATGACGGGCGTGGCGTTGCCGAGCTCAAGGGCCACCCGGATGCCGGGGCGCGCCGCGCGGATGGCCCAGCCCACCGTGCTGCTGCCCGTGAACGACACCATCGCGACGTCGGGGTGCGCCGTGAGCGGCTCGCCGGCCACGCGATCGCCCAGCACCCAGCCCAGCATCGCGGGGGGCAGGCCGCACTCGCGCAGGATCGTCGCGAGGGCCAGGCCCGACAGCGGTGTGCGCCCCGCGGGCTTCAGCACCACGGGAGCACCCGCCGCGATCGCGGGACCGAGCTTGTGGGCCACGAGGTTGAGGGGGAAGTTGAAGGGCGTGATGGCGGCGATGACCCCGATGGGCTCGCGCACCGTGGTGCCGACCAGCCCCACGCCGGAGTCGGCCGCATCCATGGGGATCACCTCGCCTGCGAGGGTGCGGGTGACCGCGGCCGAGAAGGCAAGCGTGTCCACGCACCTCGCCACCTCGCCACGGGCCTGGCGGATGGGCTTGCCGGCCTCGGCCGCGATGAGCAGTGCGAGGTCCTCGGAGCACGCGGCCACGCGTGCCGAGGCCCGGTCGAGGATGCGCGCGCGCTCGGCGGCGTGCGGGGCGGTACCCAGGGCATCACGCGCGACCGCCACCGCCATGTCCACGGCCTCCTCGCCGGAGACGTCCACCCGCGCAACCTCGTCGCGGTCGTAGGGCGACAGCACCGGCTGGGTGCCGATGGCGGGCAGTACCTCATCCCCGGCCATGGCCTGCAGCGGGATCCAGTCGGGTACGGCGATGCGCGGCATGGGCGCAGGCTACCGTGGTCGCCATGGCGCCCCTGCTTCCCGAGGAGATCTCGCCCGACCCCCTGCGCGCGCTCTGCGCCTGGATCGATGAGGCCCGCGCCACGGGCCAGCCGCAGCCACTCGCCATGACGCTCGCCACGGCGGGGCAGGACGGACGCCCCTCCGCGCGCATGGTGTTCGTGCGGCGATGGGGGCCGCGCGGTGTCGAGTGGATCACCGACGGCCGATCGCGGAAGGCACGCGAGGTGGCGGCCCGGCCGGATGCGGCCGGGGTCTTCTTCTGGACCGGCATGGGACGCCAGGTGCGGGTGGAGGGGCCCGTGCACCTGCTGCCCGATGACGAGGTGGCGGATCACATCGCGCGCCGCCGGCCCCAGGCCCGGCGGGCGGCCCGTGCGTGGCGGCAGGGCGAGCCACTGCGCTCGCGCGGCGACCTGCACCGGCGCCTCGCCGCGGTGCCGCCCGACGACGACCCCGCGGCCGTACCACCGTGGTGGATCGGGCACCGCCTGGAGCCCCGCGTGATCGAGTTCTGGCAGGAGGACCCCGACGGCCTGCACGATCGCATCCTCGCCACGCGGGGGGAGACGGGCTGGGCCGTGGACCGGATCGCACCCTAGGCGGGTGGACCGCCTGCGGGAAACCCGCACCCGCGACCCGTAGGGAACCCGAATTGAGGGGCCGTTTACCGGCCCATAACGTCGCGGCATGATGACTTCGCTCGGGACGGGCATCGCCGTCGGGTACCTCATATTCGTCGCGCTGGGCCTGATCATCTCCTTCGCCGTTCTGTGGTCCACGCGGGCCGGACGGCGTGACAAGGGCCAGGGCGTGGACGTGGAGCGGGCCGAGAAGGCGGAGCCCTGGTGGGGCGTCTTCGTGGTGGGACTGCTCGCGATCCTGCTCGGCCTCACGATCTGGCGCGCGCCGTGGTTCACGGAGAACGACGACCCGAAGGACGTGCAGGTCCAGGTGACCGGCATCCAGTTCGGGTTCCTCGTGCAGCCCACGCAGGTGAAGGCGGGCGAGGACGTGGAGTTCAACGTCACGTCGAAGGACGTGAACCACGCCATGGGCCTCTACAACCCGCAGGGCCAGATGATCATGAACGTCGAGGCCATCCCCGGGTACACGATCTCGCGCTCCTACCGCTTCACGGAACCGGGCACCTATGAGATCCGCTGCCTGGAGTTCTGCGGCTACAAGCACCACGAGATGATCTACCCGGCCTTCCAGGTGACCGCATGATGACCACCGCCGTGCCGCCCGTCGCACCGGGCGCCCTTCCCTACGACGACGCCGAGATGCCGCTGGCGCTGGTGCAGGCGAAGACCCGCCGACTGGTGCTGCGGGTCATCTGGACCTCCACCGCGTTCCTCGTGGTGGCGGGCATCCTCGGCCTGCTCCTCCGGCTGCGCCAGGCCGAGGTCATCACCTTGGGCGACAACTTCTGGTACGCGGTGATGACCGCCCATGGGCTCGGCGCGTTCATCGCGTGGGCCGGGTTCTTCCTGATGGGCATCACGTTCTGGGTGCTGATGAAGGTGGGGCTCCCGATACGCAGCTTCGTGCTGCCCGAGGTCATGTACTGGTCGATGGTGCTGGGCGTCATCGGCATCGTGCTGACCACGCTGCTCTCGGGCTTCGGCGGATCCTGGGTGTTCCTGTACCCGCTGCCGTTCAACTCCGCCGGCCAGTGGAGCGACATGGTCACGGGAGTCTTCTCGATCTCCGTGCTGCTCGCGGGCGTCTCGATCCTGGCCTACTGCTCCGCCGTGCTGCACACGTGCATCGGACCGGGCCTGAAGGCGAAGACGGACACGGTGGGCCAGCGGGTGGGGCTCACGTTCGGCTTCGGCCTGTTGTTCCCATCGCGGTTCAAGACCGACCGCGGGAAGATCCCGTACCCGGTGCTGCCGTTCGCCGTGAACGCAGTGGACATGTTCCTGGCCACCCTGCCGTTCGCGCTGCTGCTGGTGTTCCAGGTGATCGAGTCGGTCAACAACGGCTTCTCGATCAACGTGCTGCTGGCCGGCAACCTCCTGTGGGCCTTCGGCCACCCGGTCGTGTACCTGCTGCTGTTCCCCGCGGCCGCCACCTACTACTACCTCATCCCGCGCTACGCGGGGCGCGAGCTGGTGGCGGGCAAGGCCGTGGCCGTGGCCTGGCTCATCGCCCTCACCATGAACCTGTTCGTGTGGGCGCACCACCTGTACATGAACTACCCCGATGGCGAGAACGTGCAGCAGACGCTCGGCACCATCATGCAGCCCACCACCTACGCGCTGGTGCTGCCGTCGGCGCTCTCGCTGTACTCGATCGCCGCCACCATCTGGCGGTCGGACTTCCAGTGGAACGTGGCCTCGAAGTTCCTCATCGCGGGCATCGTGTCGTGGCTGGTGGCGGGGCTGCAGGGCATCATCAACGCCACGGCGGCCTTCCAGGAAACCCTGCACAACACCCTGTGGGTGGTCGGCCACTTCCACAACATGGCCTTCCTGAACATGGGTCTGCTGATCTTCGGCGCGATGTACGCGTTCCTGCCCGAGCTGATGGGCCGGGGCTGGTGGAACGAGCGCCTCGGCAGCTGGCACCTGTGGGGCACCGTCATCGGCGCGTACGGATGGGTGACCTGCCAGATGATCCAGGGGCTTGAGGGCGCACCCCGCCGCTGGGCCGTGCTGCCCGAGCAGTACCTGACGCTCACGCACATCTCGGTGGGCTTCCTGGCGCTGCTGGTGGCCGCGCAACTGGTTTTCGCCTACAACCTGTGGACCACGCTGCGGAAGTCACCGTTCGACGACCCCGGCGCCGCGATGCAGGGGGGCACCCAGCGGTAGCCTCGCAAACTGTGGACCTCCTCCTCGCACACATCCCGCACCTGGCCCTGCTCCGGGGCGTGGGCCTGCTGTTCGTGCGGATGATGATGGGCGAGAAGCGCATGCAACTGGCCCTCGCCGAGGGCGGCGAGCAGGCCGCGGATGAGGTGAGCGTGCTCACCATCCGCGGTGCCTTCCGCATGCTGCTGATGGTGCTGTTCCTCGCGGCCATCGTGGTGCTGGGGGTGGAGGTGCTGCGTGATGAGCTGCCGTCGGCGTTCGTGGTGGTGGACTACCTGGTGGCAGGCGGCGTCCTCGCCGTGTGGATGGCCTGGTCCGCGCCCTCCGGCCTCGCTCCGGGCGTGCAGGCGCGCCTCGGCGGTGCCGGGCGGGCCGTGGTGCGCCTGGCGATGGGCGTGGTGGCCGTGGGCAGCCTGGTCATCGCCGGCATGGCGCTCGCGCACGGCGTGGTGCTCCCGCCCCTATAGTCCCCGGCACGACGCCATGGGCGGTGGTGAGGGAAGCCGGTGCGATTCCGGCGCGGTCCCGCCACTGTGACCGGGGCGCCGCCGCTGGGGTCCACGAGGCCCGGCCACTGGGGATCACCCGGGAAGGCGCGGGGGCGCAGCACCCGGGAGCCAGGAGACCTGCCTCCGCCTTGGCACCACGACCTTCGAGGACTGAGGTGACGGTGCGCGGGTACCCCCACGGGACCCCACATGAGGTGACCCCGCCCGGCGACGCCGTGGTGGCCCGCGTGCGCGGACTGCGGTTCACCTACGGCGGTGCGCGGGCTGCTGCCCTGGACGGCGTGGACCTCGACGTCCGCGCGGGCGAGGTGCTGGTGCTGGAGGGCCCGTCGGGCGGCGGGAAGAGCACCCTGCTGCGCTCGCTCGCCGGGCTCGTTCCCGACTTCCACGGCGGCGTGCTGGGCGGCAGCGTCGAGGTGGCCGGCATGGATGCCCTGCGGCAGCCGCCCGCCGCGCTCGGCGGCGCCGTGGGCATGGTGTTCCAGGACCCCGAGGCGCAGGCGGTGCTGGGGACGGTGGAGCGCGACGTGGCATTCGGGCCGGCCAACGCCGGCATGCCGGCGGCGGAGATCGCCCGGCGCGTGGATGGCGCCCTGCGGGCGGCCGGGGCGTCGCACCTGCGCGATCGCCGCATCGAGGCGCTGTCCTCGGGTGAGCGGCAGCGCGTGGCGATCGCCGGGGTACTGGCGCGTGGCCCGCGGCTGCTCCTGCTGGATGAGCCCACCTCACAGCTGGATGCACAGGCGGCGGCGGACCTGGCGCGCGCGCTGCGCGAACTGGCGGATGCGGGCACCGCCGTGGTCATCACCGAGCACCGCGCCGAGCGCGTGCGCCCCATCGCGGACCGCGTCCTGGCGGTGTGCTGCGGCCAGGTGGGGCCGGCCGCGCCCGACGAGGCCACCGGGGAGCCGCCCGCGCCGTGCACCGCCACGGCGCCGCCCGCGGCGCGCGCCGAGGGCATCGTGGCCGGGCACGACGGGCGGCACGTGCTGCGCGGCGCGTCGCTGGTGCTGGTGCCCGGCCGCGTCACGGCACTCACCGGACCCAACGGCAGCGGGAAGAGCACTCTCCTTCGCGCCCTGGCAGGCCTGCACTGCCCCACGGACGGGCGCGTGCTCCTGGGGGATGAGGACGTCTCCGCGCTGCCGCCGGAGCTGCGGTTCCCCCGGCTCGGAATGGTGCCGCAGGACCCGGGCCGCCACCTGCTCACCGAGCGCGTGGATGACGAGATCGCCGTGGCCCTGCGCGCCCAGGGCATCACCGGCGATCTGCGGGATGCGCGCATCGCCGCGGTCGCCGACGACCTGGAGCTCGGCCACCTGCTGGACCGCCATCCCCTCGACCTCAGCGTGGGCGAGCGGGAGCGCGTGGCGCTCGCCGCGATCCTGGTGGCCGACCCCGCGGTGCTCGTGCTCGACGAGCCCACGCGCGGCATGGACCCGTCCCGCAAGAGGGCACTGGCCCACCTCATCCGGCGCCGGGCGGCCGAGGGTGCCGCCGTGCTGGTGGCCACCCACGATGGCCCCTTCGCCGTTGCCGCGGCCGATGAGGTGCTCGAGATGGTGAACGGCGACGCCGTGCCCACGGGCCTGCCACCCACGTCCCTCCTGCACGCGTGAGCGCTGCCGCCGTGGTGGTCCTCGCGACCATCGCACTGCTGCTCCTGGGATGGGTGGCGTGGGAGCGCGGCGCCGGTGGCCCCAAGATGCTCGCGCTCACCGCCACGCTGGGCGCGGCCACGGCCGCGGGGCGGGTGCTGTTCGCAGCCGTGCCCTCGGTGAAGCCCGTCACCACCATGTGCCTGGTGGCCGGTGCCGCGCTGGGCGCCCGCGCCGGCATGGCCGTGGGGGCACTCGCCGCGCTCATCTCCAACGCCTTCCTCGGCCAGGGCCCCTGGACCCCCGCCCAGATGCTGCTGTGGGGCGCGGTGGGGGCGTCGGGGGCCCTGCTGCGCCCGGCCACGCGCACCCGCCTGGGCCTGGCCGTGGTGGCCGGCGCCTGGGGACTGGCATTCGGATGGGCCATGAACCTGTGGTTCCTCGCCACGTTCGGCCCCGAGGTGTCGTGGGCGGCGTTCATCGCCGCATGCGTGGCGAGCGCGTGGTTCGACGTGGCCCATGCCGTCGGCAACGTGGTCTTCGCCCTGGTCATCGGGCCCGCCCTGTACCGCCTGCTGTCGCGCTATGCGGCCCGGGTGCGCGTGCAGCACGCCCCGGCGCCCGGGGCACCCGCGGGCTAGGAGCCGGCGATCTCGCGGGCGCGGGCGCGGAGGGATGACTCCGCGCGCTCCGCGCGCGCACGGGTACCCGACCCCCACGAGCGCGCCGCCGCGATGTCCTCGCGGCATGCCGCCACCATCTCCTCGGTGCGGCCCGGGGCGGATGATCCCTCCTGCAGGCGCATGTCGGCGGCCGCCTCGGGGTCGAGAGCCCGCCGGATCACATCGGCAGGCACCTGCAGATCGATGCCGTCGCTGGCCATGGCGGCCTCGGCGAGCAGCGCCGGGGTGAGGGCCGACTCGTCACGCCCGGAGTCCACCAGCATCTTCACGGCGCGCCCCACCACGTGGTGGGCGGTGCGGTAGTCCAGCCCGGCCTCCTGCGCCAGCACGTCCGCCAGGTCTGCCGCGGTGATGAACCCGCTGCGCGCGGCCGTGCCCGCGCGGGTGGCATCCAGCGTCAGGCCCTCCACGACCTCCGCCATCAGGCGGGTGGATGCGATCACCTCATCGAGGGCCCGGGGGACCACCGTGTTCAGTACGTGGAAGTGGTCAGTGCGCGCCGACCCCGTGTGCAGGGCAACCAGCATCCCCGCGAGGTCCCCGGACACCGTCCCCGCCGTGGCGCGCACCACGGCGAGCGCGTAGGGGTTGCGCTTCTGCGGCATCAGCGCGCTCGCGCGGCTGTGGCGATCGGCCAGCTGCGCGATGCCGAACTCGCGGCTGGCAAGGATCTCCAGGTCCTGCGCCTGCTCCGACTGGTGGGTGGCCGTGGTCGCCGCCGCGGACATCAGGTCCACGTAGGCATCCCATTGCCACATGGCGTCCTTCACGTGCGGAACCGTGCCAGCGGCGCCGAGCAGGTCGGCCAGGCGCGACCGGTCCAGGGGCCACCGCGATCCCGCGCTGCCGCCGGCTCCGGCCACCGACATGTCCAGCTCCTCGTGGATGCCGCGGAGTCGTGCCGCATCGCGCAGCACCGGGTAGGCATAGGCCAGCACCAGGTGCCCGAGACGCGTGGGCTGCGCGGGCTGCAGGTAGGTGTAGTCGGCGGCCAGGTCGGTGGCATGCCGCGCCGCCAGGTCCACCAGCGCGGCGGCGAGGGCCACGCAGGCGTCGTGCAGGTCGCGGGCGCCATCGCGCGCCACGATCCGCAGCCCCACCCGGAAGGCCTCGCGGCGTGGGCGTCCCGCCGACAGCCACCCGGCGGCCGTGGCGCCCGCGCGCGATCGCAATTCGTGCTCGCGGCTGTTGAATGCATCGCCCAGCGCCGGGTTCCACGGGAAGGCGTCACCCGGAATGGCATCCAGCTCGAGGAGCGCGATCAGGAGGGCCTGCGCCTGGTCAGCGGGGATCGCCCCGGCCTCGGCCAGCATCACTGCATGGGCCAGGTCCGATGTGCTGAGCCCCCGGGCCAGCCGCGGCCCCGCCTGCGACTCGTAGCGGTAGCCGGCGTCGATCAGCGCGTCGGCCGGGCCGCCGTCCAGGCGCCCGCCGCTCCCAAGGTAGTCCTGCGACACGCCCGGCAGCCTAGCGGGCCGGACGGAAACCGCGCAGACGCAGGGAGTTCGTGACCACGAAGATGCTGGACAGCCCCATGGCGGCGGCGGCGATGAGCGGATTCAGGAGCCCCATGACCGCCAGCGGGATGGCCGCGACGTTGTACCCGAAGGCCCACACGAGGTTGCCGCGGATCGTGCGGAGCGTGCGCCGCGACAACCGAATGGCGTCGGCGATCGCCCGCGGGTCGGGGGTGACCAGCGTGATGTCCGCGGCCTCGGAGGCCACATCGGTGCCGGTGCCCATGGCGATGCCCAGGTCGGCGCGCACGAGCGCCGGGGCGTCGTTCACGCCGTCGCCCGCCATGGCCACGACCTCGCCCGCGGCCTGGAGATCGCGCACCGCCCGCTCCTTGCCCTCGGGCAGCACGCCGCTCACGACCTCGTCGATGCCCACGGACGCGGCCACGGCACGGGCGGGCTCCTCGGCGTCACCGGTCAGCATGACCGGCCTCAGTCCCAGGTCGCGCAGCATGGCGATCGCGCGGGCCGCCTCCGGCCGCACCACGTCGCCCACCGCGATGATTCCCGCCGGGCGGCCATCCACCCGCACGGCCACCACGGTCAGCCCGTCGGCCAGCGCCCGGTCCCGCGCGTCGGCGAGCGCGCCGTCCAGGTCGCCGCTGCGAACCACCTCCACCACCTGGCCCGCGACCTCCGCCGTCACCCCCACGCCCGCCGTGGCCCGGAACGCCGTGGCCCCCGGCAGCGGACGCGACGGGTACCGGGCCGCCTCGGTGATGGCCCGCCCGATGGGATGCTCGCTGCCTGCCTCGGCCGCACCCGCGAGGGCGAGGACGTCGTTGCCATCCCACCCCGGGGCGGGCGCGAGCCGTGCCACGCGCATCACCCCCTCGGTGAGCGTGCCTGTCTTGTCGAGCACGGCCGCGGTCACGCGGCGCGTGCCCTCCAGCACCTCGGGCCCGCGGATGAGGATGCCCAGCTGCGCGCCCCTTCCTGTGCCCACCATGAGCGCCGCGGGCGTCGCAAGACCCAGCGCGCACGGGCAGGAGATGACCAGCACGGCCACGGCGGCGGTCATGGCCTCACCCGCGGGATTCCCCGTGGCGAGCCACCCCACCAGCGTGCCCAGGGCGATCAGGATGACCACGGGCACGAAGACGCCCGCCACACGGTCGGCCAGGCGCTGCACGGGGGCCTTGCCGGCCTGCGCCGCCCGCACCAGCGCCGCCACCCGGTGGACGGCGGTCTCCGAGCCCACGCGGGTGGCCCGCACGACGATGCGACCCCCTGCGTTCAGGGCGCCGCCCTCCACCGGGTCGCCCGGGCCGACCTCCACGGGGACGCTCTCGCCGGTCAGCAGGGCGCGGTCCACGGCCGAGGCGCCCTCCACAACCTCGCCATCCACGGGGACGCGACCCCCGGGGCGCACCACCACCTCCTCGCCCACCAGGACGTCCGCCGCCGGCACGTCCACCTCGGCGCCGTCGCGCACGACGATGGCCGCATCCGGCGCGAGGGCCATGAGCGCCCGGATGGCCTCGCCGGCGCTGCGGCGCGCCCGGGCCTCGAGGTAGCGACCCAGCAGCACGAGGGTCACGATTCCCGCTGCCACCTCGAAGTACAGCTCGGCCCCCGCCGAGTCGGACGGCAGCAGCGACATGTGCATGGTCATGCCGATCTCGCCGGCACCCAGGAACAGCATCGCCGCGAGCGACCAGCCCCACGCCACGGCCGAGCCGAGCGAGATGAGGGTATCCATCGATGCCGAGCGGTGGCGCAGCGCAGCCCAGGCACCCATGTGGAAGGTCCAGCCGCACCACCACACCACGGGCGTCGCCAGCACCAGGGACACCCACTGCCACCCCGGAAACTGCAGGGGCGGGGCCATCGAGAGCGCCATCACCGGAACCGTGAGCACGGCGGCCCATACCAGTCGACGGCGGAGGGCCGCCGATGCGGAGGTGGCGGAGTCGCCGGCATCCACCGGGGCCTCGCCGGCCGGGGCGGCACCGTATCCCGCGCGGCGCACGACCTCCACGAGATCCGCGCCGTCCATGCCCTCCGGGGCATCCACGTGCGCCCGCTCGGTCGCCAGGCTGACGGTTGCGGATACCCCATCCACCGTATTCAGCGCCTTCTCCACCCGCGCCGCGCAGGCGGCGCAGGTCATGCCCTCGATCAGGAGGTCGTGCTCAGGCAACCCCGTACCCGGCTTCGACGATCGCGTCGCGCACCAGGCGACCGTCCGGATCGCCGTCCACCAGCACGGTGCCGGTCGCAGGGTCTGCCGCCACGGCCCTCACGCCGGGCACGGCACCCACGGACTCCTCCACGGCCTTCCGGCAGTGGTCGCAACTCATCCCGGTGACCCGGTAGGTGGTACCACCCATGCCGACCTCCCATCGTCCGCCGACGGTATCACCGCCGGCACGGGGGCTAGGCGGCCGGAAGCTCCTCGGCCTCGACCAGCACGGCGGTCACGCCCGAGATATTGAGGAGGCGCCGCACCGCGTCCGACGGGGCATGCAGGCGGATGGCCGCCGCGCCCTCGCGGGACCGCTCGTTGGCGGCGATGAGGGCACCGAGTCCGCGGCTGTCCATGAAGGTGACCGCAGCCAGGTCCACATAGACCATGCGCCCGTCGCGCTGGGCGTCGGTGAGCACCGCCGAGACCTCCGACAGGGTGCTGGCGTCCACCACCCCCTCGACGATGACGACGATGCCCGAGGGGCGTTCGTCCGTGGTTACGGTGACGTGTGCGTTGCTGGGTTCCGTCATAGCGGGCCGGGACACTACCCTTCCGTGCCGGTAATGTGGCGACGGCCGACGAAGGGGCCGCCGCGAACCGCGAGAGGACGTCGTGAAGAAGCTGCCGATCTGGATGGTCACCACCCTGCTGCTGCTGGGCGTCCTCATGACGTGGGCCGGCTGGTACGACCGCCACGAGGTCGGCCTCCTGCCGTTCGTGCTCGGAGTCCTCTTCATCCTGTTCGGGCTGGCCTCCGCGCCGCGGGTGTTCGCCGACGACTGACCTCCCGGCGGGCGGCGGGCGCTTCGCGCTGTCGCGACCCGCAGGCCGGATCCCGGTGCTGCGCAAGGAGGGCGACCCCGTCGCCCTCGCCCGGGAGGCCCGGGGTGCCCGCATCGCAGGGCCGCCCCTGGCGCCGCGCGTCATCACCGCCCGGCGGGGCGTGATCGATTACGCATGGGTGGCCGGGCAACCGCGGCCCCTGGGGCACCTTGCCGCCGAGGCCGCGCACGCGCTTGGCCGGCTGCTCGCCCACGTGCACGCGCGACGGACCACGGCGTCGGGGGGCCTTCCCGGATGGCCGTCGCGGGCCCGTGACCTGCGCGCGTATGCACGCGGCCGCATGCGCGATGCCCTCGCGCGCACCGCCACCCGCGCCGAGCGCGACCTGGTGAACCACGTCGCGCGCCGTCTCCTCATGACCTGTCCGGCGGACGGCGCCTTCTCGTTCCTGCACGGCGACCTCGTCGCCGGGAACATCCTCTGGCCGGGGCCGTCCCCGGTACTCGTGGACTGGGAGTTCTGGCGCATGGGCGACCCCGCCGAGGACCTGGCCTACG
>JAUROO010000053.1 GCA_030829765.1 Miltoncostaeales bacterium
CCCGCCGGGATGCCGTTCCCCAGTGCGGCCACGTGGATGCTGGCCGCCAGCCGCCTGGCGTCCCACTCGAACGGCGCCTGCAGGGTCTCGTCGAAGTCGTTGACGTCGAACACCAGGTTGCGCTCGGGGGTGGCGTAGGCGCCGAAGTTGAGCAGGTGGCAGTCCCCGCAGCACTGCGTGCGTATTCCCGTGGTGGGCTGGCCGGCGATGTCGCGCGCCATCACCGCCGCCGCACCGCGCAGGAACGCGAATGGCGACGTGGCCATGCGCCCGTACCGGATGGGCACCAGCTCGGGGATGCGCACGCGGTCCTGCGCGGCGAGCACCCCCAGCGGGTCGAACCGCCGACGGGGCGGCGTGAAGCCCGCGAGGGATGAACGGGGCATGACCTTGCGCAGCGCCCGCCCTGCCTCACGGCGCTCGTCGGGCGTGGGGCGCGGATCGGTTGGCATGCGGAAAAAGTAGCGCCCCCGCCCCGGAGGTACCGGGACGGGGGCGCGGACACTGCCGATGCGCGTGGGCGCTACTTGCTGCCGCCGCCCTCGATGAGGGCCTGGCGACCGGCCGAGTCGGGCGCCACCCAGTCGGCGACCGTGTCGGCGTTGATGTCGGCCACGATGATGTCGCCGACCTCGTCGTGCGCGTTGGTGAACAGCCCGCGGCGCACCAGTGCGTCGGCGGCGTTCTTGTTGTCCTCGGTGGGCGTGAGGTAGTGGATCGACTCCGCCTTGTACCGGTGGATCAGGAACAGGTGCAGCAGCGTCATGAGGCGCTTGCGGCGCAGGTTCAGGTCGAACGTGTTCTGGTCACGCACCGACAGGAACACGCGCCCCGCGCGGTCCTCCATGACGTTGAAGACGATGTTCGCGACCTTCTCGCCCTCGCCGTTCTTGATCGAGAGCTCGAGGATCTGCGAGCCCGGCGTGTGCGGGCGCAGCGACACCGTGAGGTCCTCGGCGATGCCGTTGTGCTCCTTCCACGGGCCGATCCACTCGGCCAGCACCTTCGGCGGGACCTCCGTCTGCACGAGGTGCTGGTGCTGGGTGGAACCCGCGCCCATGGCCTTGGTGGTGGCCGTCTGGCCGGTGATGGCAGCGAGGGCGGCGTCGCCGCGGGGGCCGCCCACCAGGGTCTGGGGCGTGCGGTAGGGCGACTCCAGCAGCCGGAAGCGGCGCTGCAGGCGCGCCAGGGCGAGCATGCCGTCCTCCTTCAGCGACTGGGAGAATTCCTCGGCCGCGAGGCCGTCGATCTGGTGGCCGCCGTAGGTGATGAAGTTGAACACGAAGCCCATCTTCCCGAGCTCCACCGGGAAGGCGCGCATCTCGTCGTCGTTCATCCCCGTGGTGTCCCAGTTGAACGACGGCGACAGGTTGTACGCCATCATCTGGTTCGGGAACACCGCGTGAATGGCGTCGGCGAACTCCTTCGCGTCAGCCAGGTCGGCCGTCTTGGTCTCCATCCAGAGGATGTCGGCGTAGGGCGCCACGGCCAGCGACTTGGCCACCGCGTACGGGATGCCGCCCCGGATCTGGAAGTAGCCCTCGGGCGTCTTCGCGCGGTCGGCGCTCCAGTCGGTCTCGATGCCCATCTCGCGGGCCTTCTCGCGGATCTGGTACCAGCCCGCGCGGTGCGAGAACTCGTTCCACTGCTCCACGGTCATGCCGACATCGGAACCCTCGTCGATGCGGAACTGGATGGCGTCGGCCACGGCCTCGGCCAGCGTGGACAGCTTGGCGCCGGCCTCCCACTCGGCCAGGAACGCGTCGGCGGCGGCGTCGAGGGTGTCCTCGGGCAGCGCGTCGGCGTCGGCCAGGTGGGCCTTGGCGATCTCGGCCACCTTGGCGGCCACGCCCGAGTCGGTGAGCCACGTGTCGGCCTCGGCCTGCTCCTCGGGCGAGACGGCGTACAGCAGGTGACCATTCAGCTCGGAGATGCCGGCGTCGTGCATCTGCTTGATGACGCCCAGGAACGCGGCGCGGTAGGCCGGCACGGCCGTGCCGTTGACGCCCAGGATGAACGGCTGGTCGCGCTCGTCGCCGCAGCCGTCCAGCAGGTTGGCCGCCTCGGCGTCGGTGCGGCACACGATGATGCCGGGCACGCCCATGACGTCCAGCTGGAAGCGGGCCGCCGAGGCACGCTTGATCTGCTCATCGCTGGGCACCAGGACCTTGCCGCCCTGGTGGCCGCACTTCTTGGCACCCGGCTTCTGGTCCTCGATGTGGTACCCGGGCACGCCCACCTCGGCGAAGCGCCGGATGAGATTGCGCACGTGGGCGTCACCGCCGTGGCCGGTGTCGGCGTCGGCGATGATGAACGGACGGAAGTCCACCTCGGGGGTGGCGGCGCGCTCGGCCTCGCTCATGTGGGCGCGCATGTAGGTCTGGTTCCTGTCAGCCGTGAGCAGCGCGCGGACGATGGCCGCGGCCTCGTCCGGCACCTGGCTCAGCGGGTACGAGGCGAGGTCGGGCCCCGGGTCCTCGTTGATCGAGCCCTTGGCGCTGGTGGCCCAGCCGCCCAGGTAGATGCCCTCGATGCCGGCGCGCTTCTGGGCTACCGCCTGGCCCGGCGAATACGGCCCGTAGGTGGTGATGGACTTGCCGTCGGCGAACAGCTCGCGCAGGCGGGCATAGAAGCCCTCTGCGGCCTGTCGGGCCACGGTGTAGTCCTGGTTGATGGTGCCCTTCTGCTCGGCCACCATGCGCGCGGAGTAGATGCGGGTGGTCTCCGCGAAGCGCGGAGACTCCATGTACTCCTTGGTCTGCTTGACCTCGGCGTCGAATGCCGACATGAACCTTCCCTTGTCTCGGACTGCAGGGGACCGGGCATTCTAAGCAGGGGGCGGGCACCCGGCGCCGGATGTCACCCCGCGCGGCGTGCAGATGGCCGGGGGTAGGGTCGTATGTCCCGTAGGCTGCCCCACCGTGATCGACCTGGACCTCGCCACCCTCCGCGCGGCTGCCGGCATCGGCGTGGCCGGGAACTTCGCCGGGCACCTCGAGCAGGCGGGCGAGGCGGCGGACTTCGCCAACGTGGTGCCCACGACCGCCGAGGCCCCCAAGGGGATCTTCCCGTGGTACCTGCCCGGGCGCGACGACTTCCTCGGGGTGTTCCCGGTGACGCACGACCTGCTGCGCCTGCCCGACGAGCCCGGCGTGAGCCTGCAGATCGAGCCGGAGGCCGGTGTTCTCGCGCGGGTGTCCTATGACGCCTCCGGGTGGGTCACCGCCGTCGCGCCCGAGGCCGTCGTGGCCTGGAATGACTGCAGCATCCGTCGTGAGGGCGCGCGGAAGATCAGCCACAAGAAGAACTGGGGCCCCGCATCCAAGGGCGCGGCCGCCCGTGGGTTCGCCGTGCACGACATCGACGCCGGTGGCGCCCTCGCGCCGCTGCGCATCGCATCGTTCATGCGCCGCGGCGGCCATGCGCATGCGTATGGGGTGGACAGCCCTGCGCGCGGGTACTCCTACGCAGGCGCGGTGCTCATCGACTGGATGATCGACCGCCTGCGCAATCAGGAGGGCGCCGACGACACCCCGCTCGAGCCCGTGGGCCGGTACCTGGACGCCGCCGGGCGCCCGGACCACGCGCTGATCGGCATCGGCGCCACCCGCTACACGGACTTCGGCGAGAGCACGTACCTGGTGCGGGGCGACGAGAGCCTTGTGATCGTCTACGACGAGCGCGACTCCTCCCCGGAGGCCGTGGCAGCCGCGGTCGCAGGCGGCGCGGAGGACACCCTCCCGAACGCCTCCGTGCTGCGCCAGCGCGTGGAGTAGCCCCGGGGGACTGTGTTCCCTCCCGTGGGGACAGCCCACGGGTCGTGGCGGGGCAGGGCCACGTTCATAAGGAAAGTTGTTGTGGCGCATAAGGGGATTGTGTGGATGCGCTATCGTGCGCCCGCATGCCGAGCACGTCATCCCTGCCGTTTCCGCCCGATGTCGCGGAGGACATGACCGCCGACGAGATCGTCGGCGCGGTCATCGCCGCCTTCCATCCGCGCATTGCCCTCGCCTGCTCGTTCCAGCAGGAGGAGGCCGTGCTGCTGGACATGGCCCTGACCGCCCGCCCGGACGCGCGGGTGTTCGCGCTGGACACGGGGTTCCTGTTCCCCGAGACGTACGACACCTGGGCGGCGTACGAGGACCGGTACGGCATCACCATCGAGGCCTTCCGCGGGCCGGGTCCCGAGGAGCAGGCGGCGGCGCACGGCGACCGCCTGTGGGAGCGCGATCCCAATTCCTGCTGCGCCATCCGGAAGGTCGAGCCGCTCGGCCGCGCGCTGGCCGGGCTGGATGCGTGGATCACGGGTCTGCGGCGCGATCAGGCGCCCACGCGCGCCGGCACCCCCAAGGTGGAGTTCGACGAGGCGCGCGGCAACTGGAAGATCAGCCCGCTCGCCGACTGGACCGTGGACGAGGTGTGGGCCCGCATCCGGGAGCGCGACCTGATCGTGAATCCCCTTCACGCACGCGGCTACGCATCGATCGGCTGCACCCACTGCACGCAGCCCGGCACCGGCCGCGAGGGCCGCTGGGCCGACACCGGGAAGACCGAATGCGGCCTGCACCCCGCGGAAGGGCCCGCGGCATGAGCACGCTCACCGAGCTCGGCACGCTGGACGTGCTGGAGGCTGAGGCCGTGCACATCATCAGGGAGTGCGCGGCCGAGTGCGAGCGTCCTGTGCTGCTGTTCAGCGGGGGCAAGGACAGCATCGTGCTGGCCCACCTGGCCACCAAGGCCTTCACGCCCGCCGCCCTTCCGTTCCCCCTCATGCACGTGGATACCGGGCACAACTTCCCCGAGGTCATCGAGTACCGGGATTGGTACGTGCAGGAGATCGATGAGCGGCTGATCGTTGCCAGCGTGGAGCAGTCGATCGCCGCGGGGCGGGTACAGGATGAGACGGGCCCGCGTGCCAGCCGCAACCGGCTGCAGACCACCACGCTGCTGGACGCCATCGCCGAGCACCAGTTCGATGCCTGTTTCGGTGGCGCCCGTCGGGACGAGGAGCGTGCCCGCGCGAAGGAGCGGGTGTTCAGCCACCGCGACATGTTCGGCCAGTGGGACCCGCGCAACCAGCGCCCCGAGCCGTGGGGCATCTACAACACGAAGCTGCGCAAGGGCGAGCACTTCCGGGTGTTCCCCCTCAGCAACTGGACCGAGGTGGACATCTGGGCGTACATCCAGCGCGAGGGCCTGCGGCTGCCCTCCATCTACTTCGCGCACGAGCGCCAGGTGTTCACACGTGACGGCATGCTCATGGCCGCCGCCGACTTCGTGGAGCGCCTGCCCGGCGAGGAGGTCGTCACCGAGACGGTGCGCTTCCGCACGGTGGGCGATGCCACCTGCACGGCGTGCACGCTCAGCACCGCGAGCACTGTGGAGCAGGTGCTGGACGAGACGCGTGAGAGCGACGTGAGCGAGCGCGGCGCAAGCCGGGCCGATGACAGGACCAGCGAGGCGGCCATGGAGGATCGCAAGCGCGGGGGCTACTTCTAGTGCCGGTCGAGAGCCCCATGCTCCATGCCGTTGCGGTTGGATCGGTGGACGACGGCAAGAGCACGCTGATCGGCCGCCTGCTGTACGAGACCGGCCACCTGAACGCCGATGAGATCGCGCACGTGGAGGAGGCCAGCCGCAAGCGCGGCCGCAAGTTCCTCGACCTCGCCCTGCTCACCGACGGCCTGCGCGCCGAGCGCGAGCAGGGCATCACCATCGACGTCGCCTACCGCTCGTTCGATGCCAACGGGCGCCGCATCCTGCTGGGCGACGCCCCGGGGCATGAGCAGTACACCCGCAACATGGTCACCGCCGCCGCGGGCGCCGACGTGGCCATCCTCCTGGTGGATGCGGGCAACGGCCTCACCTCGCAGACCCGCCGGCACCTGGCCATCTGCGCCATGCTGGGCGTGGAGGACGTGATCGCCTGCGTCAACAAGATCGACCTGGTCAGCTACGACGAGGGCCGGTTCATCGAGTTGGCCGACGAGCTCATCGCTGCCTCGCAGGCGGTTGACGGCCCCCGCATCACCGCCATCCCGCTCTCGGCGCTGGAGGGCATCAACATCACGCAGCGTTCGGAGAAGCTGGGCTGGTATTCGGGGCCCACGGTGCTCGAGGTGCTGCACGACCTGGACCGCCCCATCGCGGATGAGGCCTTCCGCATGCCGGTGCAGTGGGTGACCCGCTACGACGAGGGCGGTGCCGACGTGCGCGCGCTTGCCGGGCGCATCGCCAGCGGCACCGTGCGGGTGGGGGATGAGGTGGTGGCCCTGCCGGGTGGCAGCACGTCCACCGTCACCGCTATCGACGTGCTGGGCGACGCACGCGATGCGGCCAGCGCGCCGCTCAGCGTGGCGCTGCAGTTGGCCACCGACATCGATGTCTCGCGCGGCGACGTCATCGCCCCGGTGGACGATCCGCCGCAGGTGGCCACGCGCGTGCGGGCCACCATTGCCTGGCTGGATGAGGCCCCGCTCAGTGCACCCGCCCGGCTGGAGGTTCGCCAGAGCGCCCGCCTGGTGCCCGCCATCGTGGAGGAACTGCACGAGCGCCTGGACCTGGATGCCATGCGGAACGAGCAGGCGGATGCCCTGGAGGCCAACGACCTCGGCATCGCCACCCTCCTGCTGGCGCAGCCGCTGGTGGTGCAGCCCTACGCGGTGAACCGGGAGATGGGGTCCATGGTGCTGGTGGACCCGGGCAGCAACCGCACGGTCGGCGCCGTGATGGTTACCGAGGTGCTGGCCGGCTGATCCGGTCTTCCCGCGTTGCCCTACGCGGAGGTGCGGGTGGCACTGCGGCGTTCCACCACGAGGGTGATGCCCACCACCACGGCTGCGGCAACCAGCCCCAGCAGCACGGGCGCGTACCAGGTCCCCGTGGGGGCGCCGATCTCGGTGCTGTCCACGCCGCCGGGCCACGGCCAGAGCACGCGGAACGAACCGATGAGCAGGCCCACCATGGCCGCCACCACGATGTCGTGGTAGTTGCTCAGCGCCCAGTCGAGTACCTGCGAGAACAGAACGATCCCCACCACGCAGCCCAGGGCGAACACGCCGAGCACGGGGAAGTCACGGCCGTCCACCGCGTTGATGACGAAGTCGTACATCCCCAGCATGAGCAACAGGAACGATCCGGAGATGCCCGGCAGGATCATCGCGCAGATCGCGATCGAGCCGACCAGGAGGAAGATCCAGGGCGATTTCGTGACGATCTCGGCGGTGGCGTCGCCGGCCTCGGTCTCCGAC
>JAUROO010000054.1 GCA_030829765.1 Miltoncostaeales bacterium
CGACATGGGTGGCGCTTACGAGGGATCCCCCGCAGAACTGCGCGTTGTAGTTGTCGGCGACGCTCGAGCGGACAAGCGCGACCTGCCACGGTGCCTGCGAAATGCCAATCGGAGCGCCGTTCACGATCCGGGCAGAGGGACCGTCATCACGTGACGGCTGGGCGGCGGCCGAAATGCCGGGGCCGGCAAGGAACCCCGCCAGGAGAACAAGGGCGCTCACCGCAAGACGCCTCCGCAGCATGGTCATCCAGTGTTCTCCCGTGGCGATGTGCGCCCAGCGCTGTGCGGGTCGGCCCGTGGTGGCGCGCGATTGGTCCTCAGGGGGTAGCCGAACCGGACCGTAGCGAAATTCAGTGGCAGCGCTGCTTACTGCACCCCCGCCCACGCCCGGGTGCGCCCGAAGGTGCTCTTCTGCCCATAGAGCGGGTTGGCAGATGAGGTGGCGGCACGCGGATCGCGCGGGATGCGCCGGACGATGACCATCTCGATGTCGTTGAGCTTGGGCATGTTCCTGGCCTTCTTCAGGTAGCTCACCAGCACAAGGCGGGCGTTCTTCCTGCTCTGGCCGGTGGTGTCACCGGTGGTGAAGCGCATCTCCTTGCGCGTGGGCCAGGAGATGACCGGTGCGTTGAAGTTGCCCTTCAGCTTGCGGTAGCCAAGCGTGGAGCCCGACTTCTGGGCCAGCGACACCTTGGTCTTGGAGCTGCGGTAGATGACCGACAGCTTGGTGCGGCATGCCGCAGGGGCGTCTTCGAACACCCGGATGCGGCTGACCACCCGGTAGGCCTTGCGCTTGGCGTTCCAGCGGATGGTGCGGTTGGCCTGCTGGTAGAAGGTGTCGCCGCAGGTACCCACGGTCGCCGGGGTAGCACCGGGGGCAGCTGCGCCGCCTCCCGCCGCAGGTGCGGCGTCGGGGGTGAAGGTGCCGCTGGTCATCACCCGGTCCCCGGTGCCGGTGGATGCCACCGCGACGAACATGCCGTTCGCGTAGGTGACATCCCGCCACTGGTTCTGGGCGGCGGCGGTGAGGGCATCCCAGCCCGAGGTGCCCGTGGTGCTGCGCATCACCCGCTCGGTGCCGATGGGCGTGACCGCGACGAACGTGCCGCCTCCGTAGGTGATGGCCTCCCATGTGGGGGTGGGCGTGGGGACGCCCGACCATCCGAGGCCGGAGGTGCTGCTCATCACGCAGAACACGCCGCACCCGCCGAGGGAGATGGCCACGAAGCGGCCGTTGCCGTAGGCCACATCCGCCCACGGGTACCCGGTGGCGGCCGGCCCGCCCACCCATGTGGTGCCGTTCAGGCTCACCATCACGCCCTCGCCGGGGGGCGCGTTGTACGCGACGGCCACGAACTTGTCGGCGCCGTAGGTGACAGAGGTCCAGTTGCGGTCGCCCGCCGCCTGCCCGGTGGTCCAGGTGATGCCATCGGTGCTGGTCATCACGCCGTTCCCCCCGGCGCCGTTGCGCGCCACGGCAACGAACCTGCCGCCGCCGTAGGCCACGGACGTCCACTGGCGGTCGGATGCCGCCGCCCGGCGGGTCCAGGTGACGCCGTCGGGGCTGGTCATCACGCTGTCGCGGAGTCCGTCATCGGCCACGGCAACGAACCTGCCGCCGCCATAGGCCACGCTCCGCCAGCTCAGGTCACCTGCGGATTGGCGCAGCGTCCAGTTGACGCCGTCGGGGCTGGTCATCACCCGGTTGCCGGCGCCCGATCGCGCGACGGCCACGAACACGCCGGCGCCGTAGGTGACGGCCTGCCACTGGTTGTCGGCGGCCGAGGCGCGGCTGGTCCAGCTCGCGCCCGGGGGTGAGACGCCGGCGACGGCCAGCGTTGATGCGCCGCCCAGCGCTGCGAGCGCGGTGGCGACCACGGCGAGGCGGCGGGGTCGGTACGTCATGGTGATGGCCTCCGGTGGGGCGTGGTCAGCAGGTGGTTGCGTGCTCCATGGGAATGGTCTGCCAGGCGGCGGGCCGGGGCATCACCCCGGGGGGTGGAGTGGCTCACCCCGCGCGGCGCTACCCGGTGGGCGTTGGATCGAGCAGGCCGAAACCGCAGAGGGACAGGGGCATCGAGTCGAGCATCGCGCCGAAGTCGGCACCGGCGAGGGGCATGCCGCTGGGGCAGATGGTGCCCGCGGTGAACACCGGCGGCGCCGACTGCGAATACATGGGCGCGCCCACGCTTGCTCCGCTCATGTCGGCGCCCGACAGGTTGGTGCCGGTGAACGTGGTGAACCACATCCAGCTGGTGCGGAGGTCGGCACCGCGCAGGTCTCCATGGTGGGTCACCCGGTAGCGCAGGCGCGCGCTCACGCACTTCGCCCCGCGCGCCACCACGCAGTAGCGCATGGCGCCCTTCACGCCGTACCGGAGCACGCGGTCGTCGGTGCCGGCCCGTGGGCGTGCATGCTGGCCCGGCCGCAGGGAGAGGGCGTCGTACACCGCATTCACGTTCGCCTGGGTGACGCCGTCGGTCACCTGCGGGTTCGCGGCGGTGCCGGCCCGGGCGAGCGGAGCGCTGATGGCGCTCGGTGCGACAACGGCGACGACGGCCAGTGCTGCAACGCGAGGCGTTCATGCCCGCAGCGTACCGAAATAGCGCGCGCGAACCGCGTCCGCCGAGTGCCGCTAGCGTTACGCCACCTGCTGCCGCGGGGTGCGGCGGCCCGGACGGATCGGAGATCCCACATGGCACTGAGGCGACCCGCGGCTCTCGCGGCATCCCTCGCGGCAGCCGCCCTGATGGTCGGCGGGCTCGCGGCGTGCGGCAGCGACGATACCGCTGCCGACACGGTGGCCACCACAGCGGCCAGCGCCGACACCACGGCGACGGCGGCGGACACCACCGACAAGGTGGGCGGAACGGCCACCTGCGACGCCGCATCGCTGGTGGAGGCCGCGCAGGGGGCGGACCCGAACGTGACCGGGCTCGACGACCCGAACGCCTTCAAGTGCGCCGATGGCTGGGCCTACGCGTCGGTGGACACCGGATCCGGATCGGACCAGTACGCAGTGGTGGTGGTGTTCGAGGCCGAGGGCCAGTTCTGGGTGCCGAAGGACCGCGCCGAGGTGTGCAAGGCCCCGGGTGACCAGGTGCCCGCCTCGCTCTACCAGATGGCCTGCGAGACCGACTAGGCGGTTGGCGCCCCCTGCGGCGAATGACGCCGCAGGGGGACGTCGCTGGCCTGTGTGCACCTGGGAGGGCCCGTGGGAAGCGTGATCGCAGGGATCCTTCCCCTTGCGCTTGCCATCGTCGCGAGCGCTGCGGCCATCATCGCGCTGATCGTCCTGCTGATGGGCGGCCGTGGGACGGTCGTGGGAGGTGCTTTCTGCGCAGGGTGGTTCCTGGGCGTGATGGCCGTGATGGCCCTGGCCATCACCTTCGGGCTGGCCGCTCCCGCGGACTCACCGCGCTGGGAGCTCTGGACCAGGTTGGTCATCGGGGCGCTTCTCCTCGCCCTCGCGATGAGGAAGATCCTCGTGATCCGTCGCGCCGCGTCCCGCGAGCGCCGCCCGCCGCGCTGGATGTCGGGCCTGGCCGGCATGGGCGCCGGGCGGGCACTGCTGCTCGGTGCCCTTCTCGCCGGGGTGAATCCGAAGAACCTCCTACTCGCCCTCGCCGCCGCATCGGCCGTCGTGGCCAGCACGCTCCCCGAGGCGCAGATGTGGGGCGCCGCTGCGATATTCGCCGTCATCGCGAGCGGCGGCGTCCTCGTCCCCTTCTCGATCTATCTGGTCATGGGTGCGCGGGCGAAGGTTCCCCTTGCGTCCGTGCGAACATGGATGGAGGGAAACACCGACGGGATCACCCTCACGATCCTCCTCATCTTCGGCGCGAAGCTCGTCGCCGATGGGATCGCCGGGCTCACCTGACCGGACCGACTCACCGCGTCGCCGCTGGTTGCAGCCCTACCTCTTCACGCACGTGAGGTGCATGTTGAGCATGGTGGTCACCGGCAGGCGCGATGCCTTCACGCGCACGGTTGCGCCCGTGCGATTGTGCGACCGGCGAAGCAGCGAGAACTTCGTGTTGCGCACCTGCGCGGCGGTGGGTGGCTTCATGTTCTGCGGGGCATGCTCAGGTGTGACCTCCACCTGCCCGGTGCGCCGGTAGCCACCCGGGCACGCCATGCGGACCGTGCGCTGCACGTTGCGCTGGAGCGTGATGCGCCGCCAGCGGGTGACTGCCGGCGCGGCCGCATCGGCGTGGCGGACCACGTGGTTTCGCTCTGCGGGGCGCGGGTTGTGGCGCACGGTGCCGGTGTGCTCGCGCGCCATGGCAACCGCACCTGACGGGGTGCGCTCATTCGGCGTATAGACGCCCCCACCCGAGTAGAAGTCGTTCTGGCCGATGGCGTCGTCGGCTGCCAGGCAGGCCATCGCGTACTGAGCGGTCTGTGATTCGAACAGGTCGGAGTTCCCGAAGGCCATGACCGCCGTGCCCCAGGTCGTGGGGGCATTGGCGACGTCCAGGTCCCAGTTGCCGAGCTGGATCGTCTTCACCTCGGCCACGTCGGATCCGATGTCGGACCCTCCCTGCCAGGCGATGCCGTATGAGCCCGCACCGTTGGCGTTGCTGCTCACCGTTGCGCCGTTGCTGGGCCACGTACCGGTGGTGTCAAGAGCCAGGAACGCCTGACCGGAGTACGCGAAACCGCCGCCGAAGTTCGAGGCCGTGGGATACGGGCCGGTGAGGATGTCCTCGCAGGTGGCCGTGGCGTTGTAGATCGTCCAGGGCTTGACCGTCACCCACCCGGAGAGCGACTGCAGGCAGTTGTTGGTGACGGTCCAGTCGCTTATGCCGGCGTTGTTCTGGCACGCGCCGTAGCCGTTGTCGCCCCAGTTGTACGAGCCGGCCTGGGCGGCCCCGGCCGCGCCGAGGCCCACCACCGCCACTGCGGCGAGCGCTGCCGTCAGGCGGAGATGCTGTGGACGGGTGGGGATGTTCACCGCAGTTCGCTCCTCACGTGGCTGGTTACCGGCGGTATCGCTGGTCGTCCGGTCTAGACGCGGCGGAACACGACCTTCTGTGCCGCGTTGTCGCCGTACTGCGAGCGTGCCTGGATGTCCACCTGCAGGCTCTGGCCGGACGACCACGCGGTGGCGCCGAGGCAGGCGGTCAGGTCGATGGTGAACGTGAGCGTGTTGGCGGGGTTGGCCGCGCGGTCGCCCTGGGCATCCTGCAGCCCGTCGCCAACAGCGGACAGGTCGGGGTCGGTGGTGCTGTACGCGCTCGTCGCGCAGCGCCCGGGCCCGGGGGTGGGCGTGCCTGACGAGGCGGACGGGCCGTTGGGTACGTCCGCGCTGTAGTTGAGGCGGCCGATGTCCATCCAGGCCGCCTCGCCGGTGGCCGGGATGCCTGCGCGCTGCGGGCGCCAGTAGGTCATGGTGACGCTCACCGGCCCCGCGGCGGGCACGGGGATGGGGTTGGCCATGGTGCCCACGGTGGCGGGGTAGGCCACGGCGCCGCCGCCGCCGCCATTCACCGAGTACGCCTGCAGGGCGGGGGTGGTGCCGAAGACGAAGTTGAGCATGCCGCCGATGCGGGTGCCATC
>JAUROO010000055.1 GCA_030829765.1 Miltoncostaeales bacterium
ATCATGGAGCAGGCGATCACCACCGACAAGGATCGCATCGCCCGCAACAGCATCTCGGGTACACCGAACATGCGGAACGGCGCATCCATCGTGGAGGCTCCGCAGTCGGAGATCGACGCCAAGGTGGAGGCCTGGCTGAATCCCGAGTTCGAGCAGGGTTCCGCCACCACCGTGGTGAGCCCCAACTCCGTGCGCGTGCAGGTGCGGAACGGCAACGGGCGCCTTCTGGACGCCGAGACCGCGACCGACCAGTTGCGGCAGAAGGGCTTTGATGCGGTGTCCGATGGCAACGCCGACTCGTTCGGCAAGGCCGATACGGTCGTGGCCTACGCCGAGGGCCAGCGCGATGCCGCGAAGAACGTGGCCGCCCTGTTCGGAGCCGATGCCGTCATCGCCGCGCTGCCGCGAAAGAGCACCCCCGAGGGTGTGGATGTGCGCGTGACGCTGGGTGAGTCGTACAGCGGCGCGCTGGTGAAGAAGAAGAAGACGAAGGCACAGCCGAAGCCCCGGGCGAACGTCGTGGACACGCGTTCGCTGGTGGCGCTGGGGGCGCGCATCCAGAAGGGCACGGGGCTGAAGATCATGGTGCCCATGCGCGTGCCGAGCGGATCGGAACTGAAGATCGTGCGCGCATACCGCGTGAACACCGGTGGCAAGGGGCCGCAGGCGCTGAAGATGGTGTTCCGCGTGCCGTCGGGCACCTACTGGGGCTACCAGGTGCTCGACTGGGCCGACCCGCCCCTGCTCGAGGGCAGGACCGGTGTGGTGACGACCGGTGGTCGTGAGTACTCCACCTTCTACGACGGCAAGAACCTGATGCGGCTCGCCTGGCAGAAGGACGGCATCACCTACTGGATCTCGAACACCCTCGACTACAAGCTCTCGCCCGAGGACATGTACGCCATCGCCAAGTCAGCCCGCCCGGTGGGTCGGGCCACGCTGCGCCCGGGCGCGTCTCCCGTGGAGATCCCCATCGAGCAGGACGCGTACACCCCCTGATGCCCGCCCGCATCGGAGTGATCGGCGCGGGCTACGTGGGCCTGGTGACCGGGGCATGCCTGGCCTCGATGGGCCATCAGGTGACCCTTCGCGACATCGACGCCGCGAAGGTCGACACGATCAACGCGGGCGATCCGCCCATCCACGAGGACGGCCTTGCGGCGCTGATGCGCGAGTGCGCGGAGCGCCTGACCGCCACGCTGGACCTGGGGGAGATGCTCGCGCGCTCGGAGATCGTGTTCATCGCCGTGGACACCCCGCCCATGCCGTCCGGAGACGCCGACCTGTCGCGGGTGCTCGGCGTGGTGGATGAGCTGGAGGCGCTCGGTCCGGGCGCCTGCGCGGGGCATGTGCTGGTGATGAAGAGCACGGTGCCGGTGGGCACGGGCGAAAGGGTGCGCGCGGAACTCGATCGCCGGGGCCTCGGCGACGTGGGCTATTGCTCCAATCCGGAGTTCCTCAAGGAGGGCGTGGCCATCGCCGACTTCCTGCGCCCCGACCGCGTGGTGGTGGGAGACTTCCGCGCGGCCGACGGCGACCGGGTGGCCGCCCTGTATGGGCCCCTCGGCGCGCCGATCCTGCGCACGTCGGTGCCGACCGCCGAGATGATCAAGTACGCCTCGAATGCCTTCCTCGCCACGAAGATCTCGTTCATCAACGAGATCGCCAACGTGTGTGAGGAGGTCGGCGCCGATGTAACCGAGGTGGCCGAGGGCATGGGGCTGGACGCCCGCATCGGCCCGAGGTTCCTGCAGGCCGGGGTGGGGTTCGGCGGGTCCTGCTTCCCGAAGGATGTCTCGGCGCTGAAGCAGCTTGCCGGCAACAGCGGATACCACTTCCAACTGCTGACGTCGGTGATCGAGGTGAACGAGCTGCAGAAGCGCCGCGTGGTGGGCAAGCTGAAGCGGCACCTGGGTGAGTTGGAAGGTCGCGAGATCGCCCTGATGGGCCTTGCCTTCAAGCCCGGTACCGACGACATGCGCGAGGCCTCCAGCGTGGTGCTGGCCGGCCGCCTGCTGGCCGAGGGGGCCCGTGTGCGGGCCTTCGATCCCGTGGCCCTCCCCGCAGCCCGGGGGCGGCTGTCGGCGGTGGACCTGCACGACGACGCCATGGCCTGCGTGACCGGGGCCGACGCGGTGGTGATCGTGACCGAGTGGCCCGAGGTGGTGGGCCTGGACTGGGCGCAGGTGGCCCGCGCGATGCGCGGTGACGTGCTGGTGGACGGCCGCAACGCGCTGGACCCCGGGGCCATGGCGGCCGCGGGATTCGCCTACGAGGGCATCGGCCGGGGCGCGCCCGCGTGAGCGACCCCCGGGGCGTGGCGCAGGCGGTGATCCTCGTGGGCGGACAGGGCACCCGCATGCGCCCGCTCACCGACACCATGCCGAAGCCCATGCTGCCCCTGCTGGGCCTGCCCTTCGTGGAGCGTCAGGTGCAGCACCTCGCGCGCGCGGGCGTGCGCCGGATCGTGTTCTCGTGCGGCTACCGCCCCCGTGAGATCGAGGAGTACTTCGGCGACGGATCGTCGCGGGGCCTCGAGATGGGCTACGTGGTGGACCCCGAGCCCCTCGGTACCGCAGGGGCCATCGCCAACGCCGAATCGCTGCTTGATGGCGATGGTGACGTGTTCGTGCTGAACGGCGACATCCTCACCGACCTCGACCTGGGCGCCCTGGTGGCGCATCACCTCGCGCTCGGCGCCGAGGCCACGATCGCGCTCACCCCGGTGGAGGATCCAAGCGCCTTCGGGCTGGTGCGCACTGATCCGGATGGGCGCGTGACGGAGTTCGTGGAGAAGCCCGGCGCCGACGAGCTCATCCCCGGCGAGCCGTACCGGATCAATGCCGGGACCTACGTGCTCGCCCCGTCGGCCCGGGCGGCCATCCCCCATGGGGAGCAGGTTTCGATCGAGCGTGACACGTTCCCCCTGCTCGCCGCGCGCGGGGGCGTGGGCGCCCTGGGATCGGGCTGCTACTGGCGCGACATCGGCACGCCGCAGTCGTACCTGGACGCCCACCTCGACGTGCTGGCCGGCCGCGTCGGCTTCATCACGCCCCCCGGTGCCAGTTGGGTGGCCGACGACGCGCATGTCGATCCGTCTGCCGTGATCGGCGATGGCGCCAGCGTGGGCCCCGGCGCACGCGTTGGCGCAGGAGCCACCGTGGGCCGCTGCGTGATCGCCGGGGGCGCCCGGGTGGGGGATGGCGCGACGGTGGATGGCGCGGTGCTCGGTCGCGACGTCGTGGTGGGCCCGGGCGCCCAGGTGACCGGCCTGGTCGTGGCCGGTGACGGCGCAACCGTGCCCGACGGCATGGTGCTGGAGGGCCCCGCCACGGTGGCCACCGGATCGGTAGCTTCCGCCTGATGGCGGAACTCGACCTCCCCGAGGTGCTCGCGGTGGACCGCGCGGGCCTCATCGACGGCCTCGCGTCGTC
>JAUROO010000056.1 GCA_030829765.1 Miltoncostaeales bacterium
GTTGGCGTCGCGCAGTGCCCGCCGCCGCGCCACCGGGTTCATCCCCGCAGCCCCGCCATCGGGCGCTGAACCGGCCGTCGCCCCGTCCAGGTGCGGGGCCTCCGCCAACTGCAGATCGAACCCGTCCTCCCCGGTCTCCTCGTCGTCGAGGCTCCCGAACAGGCCCAGCGTCTCGTCCACCTTGTGTACCTGGGCCTCGCCCGACGGTGTCGCCGACACCGCGGAGAACAGCGACAGCTGCTCGTCCTCCCGCTCCGTGGGCACCTCGTCCAGCGCGGTATCCCCGAGGGGGCCGCCGTCGTCGGCTGCCTTCAGGAAGTGGCGCCGCTCCTCCGCGATGCCCATTGCATGTGCCCGCAACCGCGGGTCGTCGGGCATGAACATGTAGCTGGGCTGCCGCCCGGTCCGGCCCGGCACGTACCGCACGATCCGTCCGACGGCCTGGCGGAAGAACAGCTCGGTGGTGGTTGTGGTGGCGAACACCCCCACCCGCAGCCGCGGGATGTCCACGCCCTCGCTCACCATGCGCACCGCCACCAGCCAGGGCCTGCGCCCGCCGGCGAACTCGTCGATACGCGCGCCGGCTGCGGGGTCGTCGCTGGTGGCCACCATGGCGTCCACGCCCAGCACGCGGCGCATGATCCCGGCAATCCCCCGCGCATGCTCCCGGTCCATGGCGATCACCAGGCCTCCGGCATCGGGGTGGGAGGCCCGGATCTCCATCAGCTGGGCATGCGCCCGTGCCAGTGCGTCCGGCAACCAGGCGCCGCCTACGTCCAGCGCGGTCCGCAGGCGCTGGGCGGCGAGCCGGCCGTCGAGGGTGTCGTCGAACGATGCGCTCTGCGCGCTGCCGTCGGGCCCGATCCACTCCATGTCGCCGCCCAGGCGTGGGAAGTGCACGGGCCGCACCACGGTGCGGTCCGCCAGGGCGGGTCCGTAGCCGTACTCGATGTCGGGCTCTGCCTCGCCCGCGGCGTCGTACGTCACGAAGGGAATGGCCAGCGAGTCGCTTCGGAATGGCGTGCCGGAAAGGCTCAGTCGCACGGCGGCCACCTCCAGCGCGGTGCGCACGCCATCGCCCCACGCCCGGTCGTCGCCGGCATGGTGCACCTCGTCCAGCACCGCGAACCCCTCGCGGGCCACCTGCCGCACCGCCTCCGCGCCCTGCGCGACCTGCTGGTAGGTGACCACGATGCCATGAACCTGGGGCGGCAGCGGCTCGCCGGTGATCCATGCGGGGTCCAGGTGCAGCCCCAGGCGCTCTGCCGCACCCGCCCACTGGCCCTTCAGGTGCTGGGTGGGCGCCACCACCACCAGGCGCCGCCCGGGATGCGCGGCCAGGTCCTGGTGCGCGGCGGTAAGGGCGAAGGTGGTCTTGCCCGCGCCCGGGGTGGCGACCGCCAGGAAGTCGGGGTCACCGCTCGCCTGGAACGCATCGAGGGCGTTCTTCTGCCATGTGCGCAGGCGGATGGTGCGAGTGGGTGATGCCACGAAGGGCGGGAGGCTAGCGGGGGCGCCATGCGCTGCGCGATACTCGTCACATGAGGGAGTCTCTTCGCAACGCGTTGTACCGGGGTGGCGAGCGGGCCACGCCGCTTTCCGAAGCCGAGAACTCCGTATTTCTCTTTGCGCCGGGTCTCAGCCGTGACCGCCTGGTGCGCTACGGGGTGCTGCTCGTCCTGTCCGGGATCATCGCCACCGGCGGCGTGCTGGTGGATTCGACCGCGACGGTGATCGGCGCAATGATCGTCGCGCCCCTCGCGACCCCGATCCTCGCCGTTGGGTTGGGCGTGTCGATCGTCGAACCGCGGCAGGTAGGGCGGTCGATGCTCGTCGTGGGGGTCTCCATCATCGCGGTGGTGCTGATCGGGGTGGTGATGACCCTTGCCCTGCCGGTCATACCCAGCGAGCAGTGGGCACTCAGCAACTCACAGATCACCGGTCGGGTCTCCCCCGGCCTCATTGAGTTGGTGGTTGCGATCGCCACGGGGCTGGTCGGGGCCTTCGCCGTCACGCGGAGCGACGTCGCCGGTGTTCTTCCGGGGGTTGCCATTGCGATCAGCCTGGTGCCCCCGCTCGCGGTGGTGGGCGTGGTGCTGGCGGGGGGGGAATGGGCCATGGCAATCGGCGCGCTCCTGCTGTTCCTCTCGAACGCCATTGCGATGGTGGTGATGGCATCAGTGGTGTTCTGGATCGTGGGCTACGCCCGCGCGGCGGCCGACCGGCGGGAGGTTCGGAGGCCCGTGGTGTTCATCGTGTCGCTGGGCTCGATCGTTGTCGTGCTGCTGACCTTCATCAGCATCCAGACGGTGGCGATCGCGGCCCAGGAGTCCCGCGCCGCCGGTGCCGCCGACGTCTGGCTGGAGGGGTCGTCGTTCGATCTTCTTGATGTCCAGACGCGCAATACCGATTTGGTGCTGGAGGTGATTGGCAACGGCCGACTGCCCGATAGTCGCGAGTTCTACCGGGCGTTCGAGCCCCCGCTCTGGCTCGATCCATCGGTGACCGTGCGTGAGTACTCCGGCCGCACCATCGAGCTTCTCCCGCCACCGGATCCGGCGTAGTGCACGCCGGGCACCTGCGCGCGTCCTGTGGCATGACAGGCCCCGGGTGGCCGCGCGATAGCATCGCCCCGCCGATGGCACACCGTCGTTGACGGGGCCACCGCCGACCCGCACCGTGACCGACACCAGCCCTCCTGATATCGACGGTGCCGACCCCTCCCGGTCTCCCGCGGCGGGCTGGCCACCCATCGGCCGGTGGGGCCGGCTGCTGGTCATCCTGCTCTCACTCGGCCTGCTGGTGGCACTTCCCACTGCGTGGGTCACCACCCAGTACAGGGGCGAGGAGATCAACTCGGCGCTGAGCTACCCGGCCAACGACGGCTGGTGCCACCTGGGCTACACCGCGCCCGGGTTCGGCATCCACTGCTTCGGCGACTACGCCCAGGCGCTCATCAGTGCGCAGATCGACCTCGATTTGCCGGGTGCCCCGCCTGCGGGCGTGATTCCCGGGGTCACCAACCCCGACTACACCTCGCTGTACCCGCCGGTATCGCAGTACCCGCACGTGCTCTCAGCACTCGCCGCCAACAGCGACATCGGCCGGGAACGCACCTTCTACGGCTACATGTCGCTGCTCGCCCTCGCGGTGTTCGCCCCCGCGTTGTGGGTGGCCTGGATGTGGCGGCGCTCGGCGTTCGCGGTGATCCCCCTCATCCTCATCGGCGTGGCCGCGGTGCCCGTGTTCGCAACGCTCGACCGCGGCAATAGCGCCGGGTTCGTCATCCCCTTCCTGCTTGCCTTCGCCATCTTCCTCGGGCGCGATCCCCGTCCCGTTGCGCCCATCGCCGCCGTGGGTGCGGCACTCGTTCGCCCCCAGTTCATCCTGCTCGCCGTGGGCCTTCTGGCCGTGCGGCAGTGGAAGCAGGCCATCGCCGCGGTGGCGTCGTTCGCCATCATCACCGTGGCGTCGTTCGCCCTCATGCCCGCGGGGTTCACTGCGAGCTTCCGCAGCTGGTACGACACCGTGTCCGGGCTCACCAGCGCGGGCGTGGCCAGCGTCACCCGCGACATCCCGGCCAACCCCTCCATCCCGCGCAGCGTCACCGCGGCGGCGGCATGGGTAGGTGGCGCCCCCTCCGCACTGGGCGAGGCCGGGTGGTGGGTTGCCGGCCAGGTGGTGAGCAGGCCCCTCCTCCCCGTGGTGCTGATCCTCATCGTCACCGCCCTGCTGTTCCTCCTCGCCCCGGGATCGGTGCCGCGCTCGGTCGCCGTGGTGCTGTCGCTGTCCATCGCCGCGCTGTCGCCCGCGGTGGCGCCGGTCTACTACCTGGGCTTCGCCCTGGTGGTGGGCGCGCTCATCCTGCGCGATTCGGGTGGGGGCACGCGGGGACTGCTGGACGAGGGCGATACCTGGCCGCATCGCATCTGGGCCGTCGCCGTGGTGGTCGCCGTGACGCTGTCGCTGGTGCCGCTCACGTTCCGCGGGCTCGCCCCCGAGGGCTGGCCCGTGCCACGGCAGGCATGGGTGCTCGAGAACGTCGGGCGCCTGTGGTTCCTGCTCGTCGTGGGCGCCCTTGCGTGGCTCCTCGCGCGAGCCGTCATGGCCCTGCGCGCCCGGCGCGCCTAGCCGAGGAGCGCCTCGGCCCGGGCCACGTTGGCGAGCCCCGCCTCATCCGCCGCCGCCCGCTCGGTGGCATCCCATGCCGGCTCCGGATCCCCGCGCAGCGTTGCAGGTGGCTCGTGGCCCAGGGCCGTGCGCAGCGCGTGCTGCCATGCATCCGGCGTGGGCACGCCGTGCCCGTCGGGCACGGTCCCGGGCGGTGCGAGGGCCCCCAGTTGCAGCGCCCACAGGCGCCCGAGCGTGGCGGGGTTGTAGCCGCCCCCGGCGGTGTCCAGCAGCCGGCCGTCGCAGCACTGGTCTGCGAGCGCCACCACCTGCCGGTACATCTGCTCCATCCCCCCGATCGTCATCTGCAGGTGGGTGAGGGGGTCCGCGTGGTGCACGTCGGCACCCAGGTGCACCACCAGCACGTCCGGGCCGAACGCGCGCACGGCCGGGGCCACCACGCGCTCCACGGCCGCCAGCATCGCGGAATCGCCCGCGAACGGCGGCAGGGGAACGTTCACCGTGGTGTCCTCCGTGCCCACGGGCCCCCGCTCGGAGACATCCCCGGTGCCCGGGTAGAAGCCATAGGCGAACTCGTGCACGCTCACGGTGAGCACGCGCGGATCGTCGTGGAAGATCCACTGCACCCCGTTGCCGTGGTGGGCGTCCAGGTCCACGTAGGCCACGCGCCGGGCCCCGGCGTCCAGCAGCCACGCGATGGCCAGCGCGCAGTCGTTGTATACGCAGAATCCCGATGCCCGGTTGGCGAATGCGTGGTGCAGGCCGGATGGCGCGGGGCAGAACGCCCGCGACCCCGCGGGCCCCTCCCACACCGCACGGGCGCCCTCCACCGTGGCCCCGCACACATCTGCGGCGGCCTCGTGCATTCCTGAGCGCGCCACGGTGTCCTGCCCGGGCACGAACCCCCACTGCGACGCCTCGAATGCCAGCGCAAGCGCCGGCTGGGCGGAGTAGCGGCGCACGGCCTGGATGTAGGCGGGCGCGTGAACGCGGGCCAGCCCGGCGTCATCCATGCCCGGGGGATCCACCACGTTCACCCCTGCGGCATCCAGCAGCCCCATCTGCGCAAGCAGGTCCCATGCCAGCCCGCGGCGCAGTGCCCGTTCGTCGTCGTCCGACGGGTTGTAGGCCTGCAGCCGCGGGCTCCACGGGATGGTGACCGGCATCAGTGGCCCTAGCCGCCCCCGGGACCGCCCACCAGCGGCAGCAGCACGGGCGCAAGCGATTCGTACCGGTCGCTCTCGCAGCCATTGGTGCGCGTGAGGGTGGTGTCCACCGCTTCCCCGGCCCATGTGCCGA
>JAUROO010000057.1 GCA_030829765.1 Miltoncostaeales bacterium
ATCTTTCGGCTCAGCCGGTCCGCTGGTCGGCGTGGCCGGCACGGTCACCACCGTCGCGGCGGTGATGCGGGGGGGCTACGACCCGGTGGCGATCCACGGCATGCGCGTGGGCCGCGGCGACGTGGAGGCCACGCTCACGCGACTCGCGGGGTGCGGGCATGCGGAACGTGCGCGGACGCCGGGGCTGCACCCGGACCGGGTCAACGTGATCGTCCCCGGGCTCGCGATCCTCGCCGGGGCGATGGACGCCCTCGGCGACCGGGAGATCATCGTGTCGGAGCGCGACATCCTGGACGGCATCGCCCTTTCGCTGGGCGGATGACCCGGGCGCGGGGGGATGGATAGGATTCCCTTTCATGGGCACCGGGGGCACGCACACGGGCGACGAGGACGCCGTGAATGCAGTGGATGGGCTGGCCGAGGCGCTGGCCCGTACCGAGGACCCCGCGGATGACCGGCGCATGATCTTCTCGAAGGGCGAGAACACCCGCCACATCCGGCACGAGCAGTTGCTCGACAGGTGGCCGATCCTCGGCGAGGACTGGTGCCGCCGGGTGGAGGACTCCCGCCTCGCCGCGGTCGACCGGACCCCCGGCGCGGCGACGTTCGGCCGGTGACGGGGCCCGGCATGAGCTCCGGCCGGAGTGGCGGAACTGGTAGACGCGGGGGACTTAAAATCCCCGGCCCCTCGGGGCGTGCGGGTTCGACTCCCGCCTCCGGCTCCTCAGTCGCGCGACAGGCGGACCCCTGGGGGGCCCGCCTGTCGGCGGCAGGTCGGTACTACCCGGCGACGGAGCGCTTCAACTGCGCGCCCGCCTGGAACCGCGGCACCTTGCGGGCCGGGATCTGGATCTTCTGGCCGGGGTTGCGGGGGTCAACGCCCTCGCGGGCGGCACGGTGCGACACCGAGAACTTGCCGAAGCCGGAGAACTGCACCTCGTCTTCGGCTTTCAGGGCGAGCTCGAGCTCATCCAGGACCGCCTGCACAGCCCGGGACGCCTGGTCGTTGGTGAGGTCGGCTGCACGCGCGACGCGCTTGACGAAGTCGGCCTTGGTCATGGGTCTCCTCGCTTCGATGACCTCCGGACGGAGGCTGCAGCGTTCGCTGCGAAGTACCGGTGACGCTATCAGCGCATCCGGACGCAGCAGCGGTTTCGGGTCCGCAAAACCGCTTTGCGTAGGGGTTTTCGCGTGATACGTCGTCGGCCGAAGGCGCGCATCGACGTCGAGATGCCTGCGGCCGGCATGGCCGCGGTGCGCATCACCAACCCCGCAGGCGGCACGGGGCGTCCGCCCGCGGCTGACGACCTCGAGCTCGCGCTGGGACTGATCGCCTGGGGCTTCCACCGCACGCACGAGAACGAGGTGCGGGGCATCGCCGAGCGGGTGCGCGACCTGGCAACCGCCATTGCCGCCAGCCCCGATGGCTCGCTGCCCCCGGGAACCGTGCGGGTCGGCACGCGGTCGCGCGGAACCGTGGACGTCGAGCTCATCCCGTGGTCGGGGGACCGGGGGCTCACGCGCATCACATGTGAGCTCGCCGGATCGGCGGTGGGGCCCGTGCCGGTGGTGAAGGGTTCGCCCTCCGCGGCCGCGCTGGTCATCTCCGGCCTCGCGGCGGCCATGTGGCTGGCGGGCGAGGGGGACGCCGATGACCGCCTGGCCCTTGCGCTGTCCCTCGAGGGCCTCACCGCCTGGTACCGGGAGGCGCATCGCATGACGCCCGCCCGCGACGCCGTGCATGCGGCGCGCAGCCATGCGGCGGACCGGCTGCGCGATGCCGGACGCGTGCCGCCGCCCTGCCTGGCGGGCGCGCCGGCCTAGTCCTCCTGGTGCGGGTTCGTGGTCGCGAGGTCCGCGATCGCCGACACCACCTCCTCATTGGCGAGGGTGGTGACATCGCCCAGTTGCCGGTGCTCGGACACATCGCGCAGCAGCCGCCGCATGATCTTGCCCGAGCGGGTCTTCGGCAGGTCGGGGGTCAGCACGATGGAGGCCGGCTTCGCGATGGCGCCGATCTGCCGCGCCACGTGGTCGCGCAGGTCGGCGATGAGCGCCTCGTCGCCCGTCACCCCATCGCGCAGGGTCACGAACGCCGCGATCGCCTCGCCCGTCACGGGGTCGGCCCGTCCGACCACCGCGGCCTCGGCCACGGCGGGGTGATCCACCAGGGCGCTCTCGATCTCGATGGTCGACAGGCGGTGGCCCGACACGTTCATGACGTCGTCGATCCGGCCCAGCAGCCAGTAGTCGCCGCCCGAGTCCACCCGGCAGCCGTCGCCCGCCAGGTACATGCCGGGGAAGCGGCTCCAGTAGGTGTCGACGTAGCGCTGGTCGTCACCCAGGATCGTCCTCAGCATGGAGGGCCACGGGTGGTCGATCACCAGGTATCCGCCGCGCCCTGCAGGCACCTCGCGGCCGTCCTCGCCCACGACGCGCGCCGAGATCCCCGGCAGGGGGCCTGACGCCGATCCGGGCTTCAGGGTGCTCAGTCCGGGCAGGGGGCTGATCATGATGCTGCCGGTCTCGGTCTGCCACCAGGTGTCCATCACCGGTGCGCGGCCGCCTCCGATGTGGTCCCGGTACCATTCCCACGCCTCCGGGTTGATGGGCTCGCCCACACTGCCGAGGATGCGGATGGACGACAGGTCGTGCGCGGCCGGCAGGGAGTCCCCCCACTTCATGAACGTGCGGATCGCCGTGGGGGCCATGTAGAGGATGCTCACGCGGTACCTCTCGGCGATCTCCCACAGGCGGTCCTGCGCGGGGAACCCCGGGCCCCCCTCGTACATCACGCTGGTCGCACCGTTCGCGAGGGGTCCGTACACGATGTAGGAGTGCCCGGTGATCCACCCGATGTCGGCCGCGCACCAGTAGATGTCGTCATCGTGGAGGTCGAACACCATCCGGTGGGTGGATGCGGCACCCGTGAGATAGCCGCCGCTCGTGTGCACGATGCCCTTGGGCTTTCCGGTGGTACCGGAGGTGTACAGCGCGAACAGCATCTGCTCGGCATCCATGGCCTCCGCGGGGCACTCCTCCGCGGCGAGGGCCTCGACCTCGTGGAACCACAGGTCCCGGCCGTCGCGCCACGCCACATCGCCGCCGGTGCGCCGGCATACCACCGAGTGCGCCACCCCGGGCGCGCGCTCGAGCGCCGCATCGGCATTCGCCTTCAGGGGGATCCGCTTGCCCGCGCGCCATCCCTCGTCCTGTGTCACCAGCACCGTGGCGCCGAAGTCGTTCATGCGGTCGGCGAGCGCCTCGGCCGAGAAGCCGCCGAACACCACCGTGTGGGCCGCGCCCAGGCGGGCGCAGGCGAGCATGGCGATCGGCAACTCCGGGACCATCCCCATGTAGATCGCCACGCGGCCGCCGCGCTCCACGCCCAGGGCGCGCAGGGCATTCGCGAAGCGGCATACGCGCCCGTGAAGGTCGGCGTAGGTGATGTCCATGCGGTCACCGGGCTCACCCTCCCAGTGGAAGGCCACGCGGTCGCCCCGCTCCGCGAGGTGCCGGTCCAGACAGTTGGCTGCCACGTTCAGGGTGCCGCCGGTGAACCAGCGGAAGAATGGTGGATCGTCGTCGTCGAGCGCGCGGGCCCACGGAGAGGCCCAGTCGAGGCGGCGGGCCTGCTCCTCCCACCAGCCGATCCGGTCGTCGGCGGCGCGCGTCCACACGGCGGGATCGGATACCACGGCGCCCGCGGCGACATCGGCCGGCGGGGAGTACGTAGCGCCGTCGTGCTGCAGCGCATCGATTGCCGGATCGCCCTCGCCCATTGGGACCTCCCTCGCAATGCCTTATCGTGCCCCCATGAGTGTACGCAGGCCCCCACGGGGGTCGTGAGGATGGCGGAGTACACACCGGGCCGCGGGGCGCCGACGGGGGCAGCGGGTCGCGACGCGCGTCACGCCGCCGCGCTCGGGCGCTGGCCGGTGATCGGGGAGCCGTGGGCGCAGCGCCTGGAGGCGCGGCGTGTGGAGGCGTCGGTGCCCGACGAGGTCTCCCCGGCCGCCCGCGTGGGGGCCAACGCCGCCGAGCAGGGCATCACGCCGCTGCAGGCGATCAACCGCGCGCTGGGCCTGCCCGACGACCACGGGGTCGACGAGGTGCAGCGCCGGCGGGGCGACCTCGGCTAGGGGCTACTCGGGCGCGTACGGCGTCTCGGCACCGGGGGTTCCCTCCGGCACCAGGATGACCTTCGGCGGGGCCAGGTAGTTGGTGGTGAAGTCGTCCTCCTCCTTCAGGCGCGACCCCTCGAACACTTTGCGGGTCACCCGCACGCTGAAGCCCTCCGAGCCCTCGGTCTGCAGGACCTCCTGCCCCTCATCCACCCATTCGGCGGTGACCCGCCGTTCCTTGGGCTCGGTCAGGTCGAAGCGCTCGCTGGTCTCGGTCTCCACCTTGCGGTCGAATGAGGTGGAGTAGATGGCCACCGTCACCCCGTTGGATCCGTTGAACACGCGCACCAGGGCTGCGGCCTTCCAGCTGTTGGTCACCTTCAGATCGGGGGACGGCCACGAGATGGTGGCCTCCCGGCCCACGGGGTAGCGGTCGAAGTACAGCTGGTGCGCGGTGTGCTCATTCAGCTCGAAGCCCGCGAAGAACGCCGCGTTGAAGAGCGTGGTGGCGAGCTGCGACACCCCGCCGCCCACGGAGTCCACCAGCAGCCCGTCCGCCACCATGGGCGCGGCCACGAATCCCCGGTCGGTCGTGCGCTTGCCCAGCACCTTGTTGAGGGACAGCGCGCCACCGGCCGGGATGATCGTGCCGTTCAGGATCTCGGAGGCCTTGCGGATGTTCGTCACCCGGGGCTGACCGGAGTCGTATGGCGTGGTGAACGACCCGACCTCCTCCTTGATGCCAAGCGCGCGGGCCTTCTCGGTGGTGAACACCGGCGTCACGGTGGTGAACGTCGATTCCACCGGGCGGTCCTCCCCGGTCAGGCCGGCCGCCACGCGGCGGGCGTCCACCAGACGGCCATCCTTCGACGGCACCAGCACCGCGCGCGTGCCGCGGATGTCGAACCGGGCCGGGCGCGGCTGCACCGAGCCCTTCGGGTACGCGGCGAGCAGCGGCCGGCGCAGGGCGGATGCCGCGACGCGCAGCCCCTCGGGGGTGAACCGCATCGCGGCGGCGATGTCCTTCGGGGCCAGGGTGGCCACTGCGCCGTCGACCACCACCGCACCGCCCCGGCGCAGGATCCCGCCTGCCTCGGCTACCTGCTGCTTGGCCTCGGCCGTGCTGAGCGCGGGCCGGGTGTCGCGCAGCGGTATCGGTACGTCGGCCGGCAGCGACGCAAGGTCGCCCCCGAGCCGCTCCTGCAGGACCCGGCGCTCCAGCATCCGGCCGCCCTCGGCGGGCGCAACGGTGAAGGTCGTGCCCGCCACGGTGACCGCGGCGTTCCGCTCACCGCGGTCGACCCGCGCCGCGATCTCGGCGGTCCACGCCGCGAGCGCGCCCTTCGGATAGGAGATGGCGAGGGGCACCTCGTTCGGGCCCTGGCCGGTGAGGGCCTTGATGCCACGCACCAGGCGGCCCGGCGACGCATCGCCTGCGGCGCGCACGGTGGCGTCCACGTCGACCGTCGCGCCCAGGTCCGCGGGGCGTACGGTGGCCACCGTGCCGCCCCCGGCGGTCAATCGGACCTCGCGGCGCAGCAGCGTGCTCGCGCGCGCCTGCACCTCGGTGCGCACCTCGGTGGGATCCCCCGACATGTCGATGCCGGCGACGGTGGTCCCGGGCGCAGCGCCGCCGCCACCACCGGCGATGAGCACGACGATGACCACGAGGAGCACCGCTCCGGCTCCCAGCGCGATCATCCGCATGCGCCGGCCGGGGGGTGCGCTGCGGCCTCGGCCGCCGCTAGGGTCACGGCGTGCGTCGTCGCGTTCGCTGGATCGGGAGCCTGACCGTGCCCGTCCCCCCCGATCGGGCCTGGGCGCTCTTCGCGGAGGTCGCGGACTGGTCACGCTGGGACTGGCTCGGCTCGGCCGATTCCGGCTGGGTGGGCGACGCGGGTTGGGTCGCCGGGCACGTGGTGCGCAACGGTCACCGGCCGTTCACCTTCGACTGCACGGTCGTGCGCGTGGACGCCCCGAACGAGGTGGCATGGCGCGGCCGCGGCATGGGCACCTCGGGCGTGCACGTCTTCCGGTTCCTCCCGCACCCGGATGGCTGCCGCGTGGAGTCCGATGAGGTGTTCGACGGGTTCCTTGTGCCGGTCATGCGTCCGCTCGTCCGCTGGTACTGGCGGCGGCACCTCAGGTCGTTCCGCCGTTGGTGCGCCCTGCACGGGTGATGCGCCGGGCGATGGCCCATGCGGGAAGGACGACCGCGATGCCTCCTGCGATGTCTGCGAGGAAGTGCTGCCCGGTCGCCACGACCGTCGCCGCGACGGCGGGAGGATAGGACAGCGCGGCGATCCGCACCGCCGGATTGGTCGTGCTCGCCCATATCGTCCACGCGACCACCGGGGCCATCCCCACGTGCAGCGACGGCATCGCGGCGTAGGGGTTGTACAGCGATCGCACCAGACGGCTGTCCATCGGGAGGAAGCCCTCCGACACCGAGTCGGCGATGCCGAGTTCGGGGAGCATGCGCGGGGGGGCGACCGGGCGCCGTGCGTACCACGCGACGCCCGCCGTCCACGACAGCAGCGCCATGGTGCGGAGCGCCGGGTACGCCGGATAGCGCCGGGCGTAGGCGGTCCGGAGCGCGATGGGCAGCGCGACGACCTGGCTCACGATGTAGCCGGCGCCCAGGAGCGTGCGCGACAGCGGTCCGCGTACCAGGGCCCGCTGGATCGCGGGCTCCACGAGCACGCCGGCCCGGCGCTCGGCGGCGGCGATGCGCCGGGCGTTGGCGATCGCCACGTCGCGGTCGGCCAGGTGGCGGGCGCGGACCAGGTTGTATGCCACCAGGCCGCCGATCCCCATGGCCGCCTCGGCTGCCCGCCCGTGGCGGCGCCCCAGGAACCGCCGCAGGTGGCCGAGGGCGCGCATCACGCCCTCTGCGGCCCCATCTGTGCGGCCAGTTCCCGCACCGCGGCGATGCCGCTTCGCACCGCGCCCTCCATCGTTGCGGGCCACCCGGTGGCCGTCCACGTGCCCGCGAGCGCAAGGCCCGGCACGGGCGTGCGCGCATCCGGCCGCCGGGATGCCTGCCCGGGCGCGGGTGCGAACGTGGCGCGCGGATCCTTCGTCACCGCCCAGGCATCGAGTCGCGCGTCGCGGGCCGCGGGCAGGAGCGCGCGCACCTCGGCGTCCATCAACGCGGCCAGGTCCGCGCGCGGCACCTGCATCTCGTCGCGGGCGGCCGAGATGCTGAGGTCCACGTGCTGCCCGGGTGCGCCACGGCCGGTGATGCCGGTGCGGTCGAACATCCACTGCACGGGGCTGTCCACCACGGCGAGCACGGGGACGTCGAGCACGGGCCGGTCGAACCACAGGTGGACGTTCACGATGGGGGACTCCCCGAGCCCCGGGTCATGAGGCAGGGCTGCGGGACACACGGATCGTGCCCGTGCCGGCGGCAGCGCCAGCACGACGGCGTCCGCCGCGACGTGCTCGCCCCCGTCCAGCGTCACGCCGGTCGCATCCGCCGCGGCGACCCCGCGTCCCGTTCGCACCGTGCCGCCGGCACGCTGCAGGTGGCGCCGGGTGGGCCCATCCACCAGGCGCGAGAGCCCGACGAGCGACCAGCCGATGGCGGCGCCCCGGGGCGTGCGCATGAGGCCCTCGGTGATCACGAACATCGCGAGCGCCGCGGATGTGCGGTCCGAGCGGTCATTGCAGGTGGGCAGGATCACCAGGTCCCAGAAGCGCTCGATCGCCGCATCGCCCTGGCCATGCGCACGCAGCCACTCCCCGAACGCCACGTCATCCCGCCGGGCGCGCCCGGCGGGCCCGAGTGCGGCAATCGTGCCCAGCGCCCGGAGCGCCCGGGCACGCTCCCGGCGGGTCAGCAGCCCGTACGCGGCGAACGACGGCCCCATGTGAAGGGGGGCGGGCAGTCGGCGGGACGCGAGCACACCACGGGTGCCCGCGCGGTCGCGCACGTCCACCCGGAGCATCGGCTGCATGGCCGTGAGACCCAGCGACCCGAGGCGCCCGAGCAGCGCGGTGTAGGCGGTACAGCAGCCCAGGTGCACGTGCTGCCCGTTGTCGATCTCCTCGCCGGTGCGGGGATCGGTGAAGGAGAACGCCTTGCCGCCGAGGAACGGCCGGCGCTCCAGCAGGGTCACCCGTGCCCCCCGGGCCGTGGCTTCCACTGCGGCGGAGATGCCGGCGAGTCCGCCGCCCACCACCACCACGTGGGCGCCGCGCATGCTCACCGCGGCCTCGTCGCGATCGCCCGGGCGATCGATCGCACCATCAGCGCCGCCTTCCGGCGCGCCGGCAGCGAGACGCGGCCGAGCGTGTAGTCGAACCGGCGCTCCGCGATGCGCGCGAGGATGTCCTCGTACAGCGCTGCCAGCATCTGCACGCACATGCGGGCCCGCAGGTCGAGAAGGGGCAGCAGCATGTGGCCGCCGCTGAAGTACGTCCGGGCCCGCCCGGCCTGCAGGGCCATCAGGTCCCGCATGCCCGGCGTCATCCGCCCTGCGAGGATATCGCCCTCGGTCACCCCGAACCGGGCCATCTCGTCAGCGGGCAGGTAGATGCGGTCGCGCCCGGCGTCCTCCTGCACATCGCGCATGATGTTGACCACCTGCATGGCGACTCCGAGGTCCTCCGCGTAGCCGACGGCGGAGGGATCCCGGAACCCGAAGACGTGCAGCGACAGCACCCCCACCGCACCCGCCACCCGGTCGCAGTAGGTCTCGAGGGCCGACCAGTCCGGGTAGCGGTGGGCCGTGAGGTCCATCTCCACGCCGTCCACCAGCGCATCCATGGGCGCGCGGGGAATCCCGAACCGCCGCACGGCGTCGGCCAGCGCCACGAGCACCGGGTCGTCCGCCGGAACCGCGCCCCCGTAGACGCGGTCGACGTCCTCACGCCGCTCACGGACGGCCGCCGCCTTGGCGGCCGGGTCGTCGGCGCCGTCCACGGAGTCGTCGCACAGGCGGCTGAACGCGTAGAGGGCATGGATTCCGCGGCGCCGCTCGCGTGGCAGGAGGATGAATCCGAAGTAGAAGTTCCGCGCCTCCTGCCGGGTGATGCGCGTGCATGCGTCGTAGGCGTCATCCACCGTCATGGCCGACTCCCCCGGAGCATCCGCCATGCGACGCCCGCTGCCATGCGCGCCCGTCCCCGGGCACCGGGAGCGGGCCGCGACGCGATCGTGTCGTAGCCCTGGCGCGCGATGGAGTCGCACACCCACAGTCCGCCGGCGGTGAACATTCCGACATCCAGTCGTGCCCGACGGGGCACCATGCCGCGCAGCGGCGCGCCACGGGTCAGCAGTGCCCGGGCGCGTTCCACCTCCCAGCGGATGAGCTCGCGCAGCGCAGGTGATGCCGCATCCGCCCGCAGGTCATCCACGCCCACCCCGAGCAGGTCCATGTCCTCGCGCGGCAGGTAGACGCGGTCACGCTCCTCCAGGTCGCGGCGGATGTCCTGCCAGAAGTTGACCAGCTGCAGCCCCGCGCACGTGGCATCCGAGAGCGCGACGCGGTCGGGGTCGGTGATGCCGAGCACCCCGAGCACCATGCGGCCGACGGGCATGGCCGAGTACGCGCAGTAGCCCAGGAGGTCGTCGTGGCGCTGCCACCTCGACACCCGCTGGTCCATGCGGTTGGCCTCTATCAGGCGCGTGAAGGGCTCGACGTCCAGGCGGCGGCGGCGGATGGCATCGGCGACGGCCACGAGCACCGGGTCATCCGCCGGCCCCTCCAGCGCCCCGGCCAGACCACGCTCCCACGCGTCCAGGGCAACCAGGCGTTCGGCGGGGGTGGCCTCGCCGGCATCGCCGATGTCGTCGGTCACCCGGCAGTACGCGTAGATCGCGTGCATGTCGGCGCGAACATCGGCCGGTGCGAGCAGGAACGCCACCGGGAAGTTCTCGTCGTGGCCGCGGGCGATCTCGTCCGCGGCCACGTGCCGTGCCCGGGTGGTCATCCCGCGTACCGGCCGAGGGCCATCACCGGGAAGTACAGGCGGTAGTAGTGATACTTGATCATGAAGTCGAGCGGGAACCCGGTGCCCGTGAAGGCATCCTCGTGCCACCCGCCGTCATCCTGCTGCTCGCCCACCAGCCACGCGACGCCCGGGTCGATGGCCGGGTTGCCGCGGTCGGCGGCCATCAGCCCGATCAGGGCCCATGCGGTCTGCGACGCGGTCGAGGGCCCCACCCCGGCGAGGGAGGGGTCGCGGTAGCTCTCGATGTCCTCGCCCCAACCGCCATCGGGGTTCTGGCGGGCCGCCAGCCAGTCCACCGCCCGACGCACCCAGGGCTCGGACATATCCACCCCGCACGCCGCGAGCGCGGGCAGCACCGCGCCTGTGCCGTACACATGGTTGACGCCCCAGCGACCCCACCACGACCCGTCGTCGCGCTGCGTGGCGCGCAGGTACGCCACGCCCGCGCGCACCGCGGGGTGGCCGGGCGGCACGCCGCATGCCATGAGCGCCTCCAGCACATGGGCGGTCACGTCCTCCGTGGGCGGGTCGATCACCTCGCCGAAGTCGCATACCGGGAACTGCCCGACGAGGGAGCTGGTGTTGTCCACGTCGAACGCCCCCCATCCGCCGCCCGCGCATTGCATTGCGAGCAGCCAGTCAACGCCACGCCGGATCGCGCCGTCATCGCGCGAAACCCCGGACCGGATGAGCGAGATGAGCACCTCGGCGGTGTCGTCGGTGTCCGGATACCACTCGTTGTGGAACTCGAATGCCCATCCGCCGGCCTCCCCGCGCCGCGGGATCCTGCGCCAGTCCCCCTCGCGGGTGATCTCGCGCGCCATCAGCCATGTCCGGGCCCTCTCCACCGCATCGTCATCATCCGCCGTCCCGGAGTCGTGGAGCGCGATGGCCGCGAGGCAGGTGTCCCACACCGGCGAGATGCACGACTGGATGCGCAGGCGTCCCTCCCGGCGCCGGGCGAACGTGGAGAAGCCGTCGAGGGCGCGGACGATCACCGGGTGGTCCATCGGCATGCCCATCACGTGGAGCGCGATGATCGAGTACACCCACGGCGGCTGGATTCCGGCCCACGATCCGTCCACCTCCTGGCGGTCGAGGATCCACGCCCTGATGCGGCGCTCCGCCGCCCGTCGGACCGCGCCGATGGGGTGGCGGTTGTACAGGCGCGCCACGGGCATCAGCCGTCCCATCAGGTGGGTCAGCCTGCCCGGGCTGCGCGGGGCCGGGCCGGCAACGCTCCCCGGGGCCTCCGCGAAGATCTCCTCCACCGCGGGCTGCTGGGGGAACGTCGGGTTGCGCGACAGCACCACGAGCATCGGAACGAATGTCCCACGCGCCCATGAGGCGAACCGGTATACCGACAGCGGCGCACGCGGGGGCAGCAGTATCAGCTCGGGTGGCGCGGCGGGCAGCGCCTCCCATGGGTACTTGCCGAGGACTGCCAGCCAGAGCCGCGTGAAGAAGCGCGCCTTGTTGGCGCCGCCGAGGGCGAGGATGCGGTCACGGGCGCGCCGCATGGGCTCTGCATCGGCGGGCACCCCGGCGAGCCGAAGGGCGTACCAGGCCTCGACCGTCACGCTCAGGTCGCCCTCGCCGCCGAACCACACCGGCCATCCGCCATCATCCGACTGGGTCGCGAGCAACTCGGCCGCGATCTCGCGGCGGTCATCCGCCGAGGCCAGGCCCAGGGCCTCGAGCAGGAAGAGCTGCTCGGCGGTGATGGATGCATTCGACTCGAGCTCGCCCCACCAGAAGCCCTCGGGATCCTGCAGGTCCCTCAGATGGGCGGCGCCGCGCACGGCGGCCATCCGTGCCGCGGCCTGCAGGTCGGTGCCGGTGGCGCTCGTCATGCTGCGGCCGCCCGGTGCGCGGGGGCATGGGCGCGGAACCACGCCACGGCGGCCTCCATGGCGGATGCCAGGTCCGACTGGGGCAGCCCGATCTCACGGATCGCGCGCTGGGGCGAGAAGAACATGCGCTTGCGCGCGAGCAGGGCGCCATCCAGCGGTGCGCGCGGCTCGCGCCGGAGGAGCCGCCCCTCCACGATCTCATCGGCGGCCGCGGCGACGATCGCCACCGAGTGGGGGATGCGGCGGGTGGGGGCAGGGGGCCCGCCCGCACGGTGCACCATCGCGAGGATCTCCTGCATGGTCAGGTTGCCCCACGCATGGCCGAGGATGTACCTCCGTCCCACGACCCCGCGCTCGAGCGCGAGCAGGTGCCCCGCCGCCACGTCGCGCACGTCCACCAGGTTCAGCCCGGTGTCGACGAACGCCGGCATGTCCCCGTCGAGCGCATCGCGCACCAACCGGCCCGTCGGCGTGGGGTGATGATCCCCGGGGCCGATCGGTGCCGTGGGGTTGACGATGAACGCCTGCAGTCCCGTGCCGACCGCGCGGCGCACCAGGCCCTCGGCCTCGACCTTCGACGCCTTGTAGGCGCCGATCACCTGCGACAGCGGCTGCGGCGTCTCCTCATCGCCGTGCGTGC
>JAUROO010000058.1 GCA_030829765.1 Miltoncostaeales bacterium
AAGTTGTCAGGGCGCACAACGGTCGCGAACGGCCAGTCGGCCGGGGTTGCCGTCTGGCGGTCGGGGCCCACCACCCTCGGTGACACATCACCGCCCGCCGTGGACCCCGAGGCAGCGCCCACCGCGCAGAGGGCGGCGACAGGTACGGAGAGGAGGGCAAGCAGGCGGCGCACGACTGCGAACGTACCACCGGCCCCGCGGCCCACGCGGCCGCAGGTTCGCCCGGCCCACCCCCGCCGCGGCGACCGCCTAGCCTTCCGGCCGTGTCGGTGAACGTCCTCGGAGCCCCTCTTGCCGAATGCGGCCGCGACCCCCTCACGGGGTTCACCCGCAACGGATGCTGCGACTCCACGGCCGACGACCCCGGCGTGCACGTGGTGTGCGCCGTGATGACCGCGGAGTTCCTGGCATTCACGGCCGACCGCGGGAACGATCTGTCCTCCCCCACGCCGTGGTTCCCGGGCCTGCGCCCGGGCGACCGGTGGTGCCTGTGCGCATCCCGGTGGGCGGAGGCGCTCGCGGCGGGCACCGCACCGCCGGTCATCCTCGAGGCCACCCACGCGCGGGCCCTCGACTGGGTGTCACTGGACGACCTGCGCAACCACGAATGGAGACCTGCATGAGCGAATCCCGTGACATGGTGGCCGACGGCTTCACCGAGACCGCGTCCGACTACGAGGACGCCGTGCGGTTCAACATCGAGGGCGGCCAGCGGCTGGTGATGTCCATTCCCGCGGGGCACTACGAGGCCGTGCTGGACGTGGGCTGCGGCACCGGCTGGACCACGCAGGCCGTGATCGATCGGTTCCACCCGGCGCGCATCACGGGGGTGGACCCCTCCGAGGGGATGCTGGAGCAGTTCCAGCAGAAACTGGGGGGCATCGAGGGCGTGGAGATCTCCCTGGCCCAGGGCGACGTGGAGAACATGCCGGTGGCGGACGAGGCCTTTGACCTTGTGATCTGCGCCATGGCGTACCACTGGTTCCCGCGCAAGTGGGACGCCGCGAAGGCCATGGCGCGGGCGCTGAAGCCCGGCGGCGTAATGGCCATCCTGTGTTCGGGGCGCGGCGGCGAGCAGGCCTATCGCGACATCCTCGCCAACATGGAGCCACCCAACTACGTGTGGCTGGGGGCGTTCGACGCCGTGCAGCGGGACATCCCCGAGATGGAGGACTACCTGGTGCAGGCGGGCCTGGATGTCGAGGACATCTGGATGGAGCGGCGCGTGCGCCACACCACCGTGGAGGCCTACACCCAGCGCATGCGCGTGGTGGCCAGCCATCTGATCGGCGACATGCCCGAGGATGAGGCCGAGGCATACCTGGCCGAGGTGGAGCGCCGCATGCGCGAGGTCTCGGGCCCGCGCGGCTGGACCTACGACTTCACCAAGCTCTACGCAATCGCGCGCAAGCCCGGCTAGGCACCGCTCAGCCCGTCAGGAACCCGCTGGCCAGATTGGCCACGATCCGCGCCCCCGCGGTGTCGAGGTGCACGCCGTCGGGCGACAGCAGGTACCCGGCGCGCTTGGCGATGTCGTCGTATGAGCGCCCCAGCGTGAAGTGCTCCACCAGCGACTCCAGGCCCGGGCGCCATGAGCCCGTGTAGGCGGGCCCCTGCTCGCGCCCGGTGGCCACGATCACCTCGGCCATGCGCTCATGCACGGGCAGGTACGTCACCCCGGCCCCATCCGCGACATCGCGGATGACGGCGTTGAACTCGCGGACGGCGTCGTTGGCCGGGGAGTCCAGGTCCTGCCCCAGCGGGGGCAGTGAGCACACCGCCACCTGGGTGCCGGCATCGCGCAGGGACTCGACGGCCTGCCTGAGGCATTCGCCGAACCACGCGGGCGACGGATCCTGCGGCAGCCCCTTGCCGCGCCGCGTCATCTCGCGCGCCTGCTCGGACAGGGTGGCCTGCACGTCGTTGGTGCCCACGAGGATGATGGCGTAGGCCGGGTCGCAGGCCAGCACGCGGGGCAGGTCCTGCAGCATCTCCCATGCCACGCGGCCATTGACCCCGCCATTTGCGAAGGCCAGGTCGAGGTGCTGGCGACGCAGCATGCGCACGAAGTCCACGCTTGCGCGCCCCCGCACGATGCTGGCCCCGAGCACCGCGACCACCGGACGCGACGCGCGCTCGTCCTCCGGCAGCGCGAGGAATGAGTCGACGTCACCCGCCGCCCTGCCCTGCACGTCGCGCACGGTCTTGGTCAGCACCGCGGCGCCCACCAGGCCCACGGCCGTTGCGCCCAGCGCCAGGGAGCGTGCGATCCGCATGCCCGCACGCTAGCGGCCATGCGTGGATGGAACAGTGCCGGGGTGCCCCGGCCACGCGCCGCCGCCGACGCTACCCTCGTGACATGAGCGAGGACGACGGGGACCGCGAGCCAGGGCGCCGGATGCCCGGCCTCATATTCTGGGTATGGGCGCTGGTGTTCGCGGTGTTCATCGCCATGACGGTGTACATCACGGTGGCCGGGTGACCGCGCGCCGCGCACTGGTGGTGGCGGTTGCCGCGGCAGCCATGGCCCTCCCGGTCGCGGGGGCCACCGGTCTGGGCCCGTCCGCGCCACGCCCGCCGGCCGACCCCGGACAGTTCCGTCTGCTCGCACCCGCCGACCGCTCGGCATCCCTATGGGGCAACAGGTGGCTGGGATTCGCCGATGCCTTCAGCAGTTGGCTGGAAGAGGCATTCCGCCCGCACCCCGAGAAACTCACGGCGCCCGCGCAGTCCGCGCGCCTGGAGCGCCGCTGGACCTCCGGCCCGGGGGCCGACCGCTAGGAGTCCGGACCTGCGCGGCCCGGCAGGTCGCGCAGCCCGCGCATCGTGTCGCGGGCGGTTCGCGTGAGTTCCAGGGCCTCGTCGTGCGACGCGGCGACCTCATCCGGTGACATCCCCCGCGCGAGCATGGCCTCGACGGCGAGCACCATGGGCAGCACCGCGTCGGCGTAGCCGCCGATGGCATCGGCAAGAGGAGTGGTGCCATCGGTGGCACGCACGTTCGTGCGGAGGCCCCACGGAAGGGGGTCGTCCTGCCCACGCACGGCGGGCTGAACCAGGGCCCCGCCGTGTTCGTCCAGGGTCCACACCACGAGCATCACCGGGCGCAGCGCGCCATCATCGTCGCCCAACGGCATCAGGCCGAAGCCGATGCACTCGGGCGCCTCGGTGACGGGCTGCCAACCCAAGGGGCCGGCGGCACCGCCGGTCGTGCCCACCGGCCCCCCTACCGCCGCGCCATGAGCCAGCCCACGGCCCGGTCCAGGCCGTCCACCGACAACTCGAACATGGGCATGATCTGCCGCACGATCCCGAGCGTGTACGCCCCGTGAATGGTCTCCCACCACCGCTGCGGATGCGGATTGAGCCATGCGGCACGCTCGAAGTGCTGCTCCAGGCGCTCCAGCCACTGCGCCCCGGGCTCCTCGTTCATGTACTGGTAGTCGATGGCCCCGCCCGGCACCAGCAACTCGGTGGGCGCCATGCAGGCATCGCCCACCATCACCAGCTTGTAATCGGGATCGAGCTGCGCCAGCAGGTGGAGGGTGGACTCCGAACGCCTCGGGTGCAGGTCAGGCCCCGAATACACGCGGTCGTACACGCAATTGTGGAAGAACCTCACCTGGAGATCGCGGAAGTGGCTGGCCTGGTGCATGGCGGTGAACAGGCGGTCGAGCAGCATGATGTGCTCGTCCATCGACCCGCCGATGTCCAGCATGAGCAGCACCCGCACGGTGTTGCGCCGGGGGCGGCGGAACGACAGCCGCAACTGACCGGCGTGGTCGGCGGTCTCGCGGATGGTGCCCTCCACGTCCAGTTCGGTGGCGGGGCCGCCCAGCCGCGTGGAGAGGCTGCGGAGCTTGCGCAGCGCCACGCCGAAGTCGCGCGCGCCGATCTCGTGGTCGGTCCGCAGCTCGCGCCAGCGGCGCTCACCGGCGGTCTGCACGGCGCTCCTCCACCGGCCCTCGCCCCCGATGCGGATGCCGCCGGGGTGGTAGCCCGAATGCCCGAATGGTGATGTCCCGCCGGTGCCGATGTGCTCGGAGCCGCCGTGGTGCTCCTCCTCCTGGCTCTCCAGCTTCTCCTTCAGCTTCTCGAGCAGTTCATCGAAGTCCGTCTGCTCGCGCATGGCATCCAGCCGCGCGCGCTGGTCCTCCGAGATGTGCAGGAACCGCGGGTTCTCGTGCAGCCATTTCCACACGCGGTCATCCACGGCGTCATCCGCCGGCTCGATGCCGCTGAAGTAGCGCGCGAACGCGACGTCGAAGCCGTCGTAGTGCGATTCGTCCTTCACCAGCACCGCCCGCGACATCAGGTAGAAGCCCGACAGCGTGCTGTCGTGCAGGTCGCGCTCCAGGGCATCGTGCAGCATGAGCCACTCGTCCAGCGCGACCGGCACCCCCTCGTCGCGCAGCGCGGTGAAGAGGCCCGCGAACACCGTCCGGCCTAGCGCTCCCGCTGCATGGCCGCGCGACGCGCGCGCACCGCCATGTGCCGGCGGGCGATGTCCAGATCCGCCTGCTTCTTCAGCACCACGCCCATGAACGGCAGCTCATCCACGATCTTGCCGGGGTCCACCCCGCCCACCGCCAGCGCCTGCACCCAGTCCACCAGCTCCGAGGTGCTGGGGCGCTTCTGCAGCCCGTCGAGCTCGCGCAGCAGGTAGAAGCCCTCCATGGCCGCCTCCAGCAGGCGCTCCTCAACACCGGGGTGGTGCACCCGCACGATCTGCTCCATCTGTCCCGGGTCAGGGAACGCGATGTAGTGGAACACGCACCGGCGCAGGAAGGCATCGGGCAGTTCCTTCTCGGCGTTGGAGGTGATGATGACCACCGGGCGATGGTTCGCGGCGACGGTCTCGCCGGTCTCGGGGATGTGGAAGCTCATGCGGTCGAGCTCCCACAGCAGGTCGTTGGGGAACTCAAGATCCGCCTTGTCGACCTCGTCGATCACCAGCACCACCCGCTCACCTGCCGCGAACGACTCCCCCAATTGCCCCAGGCGGATGTACTTGGCCACGTCCGCCGGGTCGCCCTCGCCGAACTGGCTGTCGTACAGCCGCTGCACGGTGTCGTACACGTACAGGCCGTCCTGGGCGCGCGTGGTGCTCTTCACCGGCCAGGTGATGAGGCGCATGCCCAGTGCCTCGGCCACCGCCTCGGCCAGCAGCGTCTTGCCGGTGCCGGGCTCGCCGCGCACCAGCAGGGGGCGCTCCAGCGACACGGCCACGTTCACTGCGGCCTGCAGGTCGGCCGATGCGATGTAGTCGGAGGTTCCGCGGAAGGATGGCGTGCTCACGCGGTGCAGGCTAGCGGTGCCGGGCGCAGGGCCGCGGGCGTGCCGCATCAGGGCGAGAAGCCCACCAGTACCGCCGTGAGGATCACCACCACCGTGAGCAACGCCACCTCGGCCACGGCCGTGGTGCGCAGGTGGGCGAGGTCGCCGGGGTCGCGGGCGGCGCGCAGCCGCGGCACCAGCACCAGGTGATTCCAGGCACCGAGCATGGCCACCACGGCCACGACGGCCACCTTGGCGATGAGCAGCACGCCCCATGTGGTGGTCCAGAGCGCCGATGCGCTGGGCAGCACCAGCACGGCCATCAGCACTCCCGTGATGCCGGCGAGGACGAACGCCACGCTCGCAAGCGTGGAGAAACCGATGGCGGTGACGGCGCAGTCGTCGGCATCACGACGGCGATCGAGGGCCATCCGGGCCAGCAGCACGAGCCCCCCGGCCCACGCGGCCGCGGCGACCACGTGCACGATGTCCGAGGGCCACATGAGCCACGCCGGCCCCACGGCCTCGGAGTGCCCCGCCAGCAGTGCGGCCACCACGGCCAATGCCGCGCCCACGGCGCCGGGCACTGACCGGCGCAGCGAGCCGCGCACGCGCCCGGGCCGCGCGGGGTCGGGCCTGCGGGCGATTCGTGTTCCGAATGCGATCAGCCCGCCCCCGGCGAGGGCCAGCAGCACGCCCGCACCCGCCGCGCCCGACAGGGCGTCGCGCAGTGCGCCCCCGAGGTCGTCGGACCCGGCCCCAAGCAGCCATGCCCGGCCGGCGTAGCCCGCCAGGGCGCCCGCCATCAGCACCACGCCACCGGTGCGCACCGCGCCGAACTGCCACGACAGCACGGCGGGCGCGGCGCTGGTGGCGAACGCGATGAACAGCAGCGCGCCGAGGGCAAGCAGCGTGCCGGCGTACATCAGCACCCGCGCCCCGCTGCGAAGCGCGCGGGGGCCGTCCGTGGACGGTGCCGCGAGGGCCTGGTCCAACAGGTCCCCGTCATCGGTGGATGCCGGCGCGGCGGGCGTGGGTGCGGCATCGGCACCCGCGGTGGAGCGCACCTCAAAGGTGAACGAACCCGCCTTCGGATGCGCATCAGGCGCCGCGATGCGCCACGCCACCCCGTACCGGCCGGGACCAAGTGGCGATGCCGGGGTGACGGTGAACGACGTGCCCGTGGACGCCGGTGTCACCTCCGCGGCGATGGGCGTGCCGCCGGAATCGAGCAGCCGGATTCCCGGCGCCACCAGGCGCCCCTCCTTCGTGAACGTGAGGGTGACGCGCTCGACAGGGGCATCCACCGCCGAGCCCGCGGTGGGTGACGAGGACACGAAGTCCAGATGGGCCGATGCCGCGGCGGGAAGGCAGGCCAGGATCGCGATGAGGGCGACGAGCATGCCCATGACCCGGCCCGGCACGGCACCCTGAGCGCGGCGGGATGTCGGGCGATGGACGGGCATGCGCACACGACATGATTGCACGCCTGCTGGGGTCATTCCTGCCGGGTGGGGTTGTTTATCCAACCGGGCACCCACAGCCCCCACGCACGGGCCGGGGTCACCCCCCATCATCCCGGGAGGCACCGCCAGCACGCGCCCCCGGCTACCGTAGGGCCATGAGCGACGAGGGATTCTGGATCGACCATGTGATCTACGGGGTGGTGGACGCCGACGCGGCGTGCGACCGCCTGCGCGAGGAGTTCGGCCTGGGCTCGGTGCCGGGGTCGGAGCACCTTGGCGGCACCACCAACCGCATCGTGCCCCTGGGGCCGCAGTGCTTCCTCGAGATCCTCGGCATCGGCGACACCTCGAAGGATGACGGGGCCTGGCTCCACGCCACCCTGCAGGGGCAGGACCGCGTGCTGTGGTGGTGCCTGGGCGTGACGGACCTGGACGACACCGCCGAGCGCCGCGGGCTGCCCATCCGGTCGGGAATGGCGCGCACCGATGACGCCGACGAGCTGGTGTTCCGCAGCGCGGGGATGCCGCAGTACCCCCTGCCCTTCTTCCTTACCCTCAACGGCGACCCCGCGATGCGCGCACGGGTGAATGCCGCCCGCTACGAGGCCGCGGGCCACACCTGCGCGCCCACCGGCTACACGTTCGTGGAGGTGGGCGACTTCGCCCCGGTGCTCGAGGGCTGGCTGGGTGACGACCACGGGCTGCCCGTGCGCTACGAGCCCGGCACCGGCCCCGGCATCCACGCCTGCGGTATCTCCACTGCTGACGGGGAGATCGTGCTGCGCTAGACGGCGGGCTCGGCCCGGCGCTCCATCCTGCCGAGGATCATGCCGACCGCGATCATGGCGACGGCCGCAGCCATGATTGTCACGGGCGCGGAGACCAGGTCGATCATCGGCCCCCAGATCAGGTATCCCACGGGCGAGGTGAACGCACCGACGAGCACGAGGGCCGTGACGCCCAGCATGTCCCTGCCCGGGCCCATGCTCGATGACGCGGTGCCGGTCAAGATGGCGCGGGTGGTGAACCTGCTGGCGCCGATCCCGACTCCGATAACCGTCCAGACGATGAGATCCACATCCGAAAACGATGGTATGGCGCTCACGGCGAAGACGGTCATGAAGGCCGCTGTTGCCACGGCGGCCCGGACCGCTGCGGTGAACTCCTGGTAGCGGGGCTCAAGCCACCGCACGATCCTCGGCACGAACAGCCTGCCGGCGGCGATACCCCCGAGCATGAGCCCCGCCCCTGACGGCAGCGGTGAATGGTCGAGATCGTTGAGGATGGGCACGAGCATCCCGACCATCGGCACCACGAAGATCATGAAGGCCGCGACCAGCAGCGCCAGGTGCCGGAGATTCCTGTCCGAGCGGAGGGCCGAAACGATGGTGCGCGCTGCGTGCGACCCGACGCCTGGAGACGTGACCGGGCCCACCGGGCGCACGAACAGGATGAATGCGACGAGCGGGATGGTCAGCAGACCGTTGGCCAGGATCCCAAACCCCGGAGCCGTCACATGGATGACGTACCCACCCACCACCGACCCGACGGCCGCCGCGACCCCGGAGACGGCGCTCCGCTTCGCGACGGAATCGGTCAGCGACCCGGCATTGACATACGCCCGGCAGGCGAACGGAGTGAGCACTGCCGTGACCCCCGAGAGCACCCCGAAGGCCGGGGCGGCGAGGAACAGCACGACGAGACTCGAGTCGGTGGCCGCCTCGAGGATGCCCGCAATCGTCCATGTGGCGGCAACGCCGCCCTGCGCCCAGCCGAATGTCTTCAGCGTGCCCCACCGCGACGCCAGCCGATTCGTGGCTGCGCTCGCGACCGCGGCAGTCAGCAACATGAGCGTCAGGAAGACCGCGGTCGCCGTACCCGCGGCGCTGCCCGCGGCATACGTGGTGGCCGATGTCGCACCGAGCTGCCCCGCCATGGTGCCGGCCACGGCCAGGCCGCCGGCGGCGAGGAAGCCGACGGTGCGGGGATCGAGGGTCGCGCCGCGCATGGTGGGAGTGTGCCGTGACCGCACGCGCGGGGTCGGAAGTACGTGTGCTGGCGGTCAGGAGTTGACCCGCATCCGCCCCGAGAGCAATGAAGGGCCCGCGCGCGGGCCCTTCACCGAGGATGGGCGTTACTGGGCTCGAACCAGTGACCCCCAGCTTGTCGAGCTGGTGCTCTCCCAACTGAGCTAAACGCCCTCGGGCGCAGGAGGTTAGCAGGGGGGTGGAGCAGCGGCGGTGCGCTACATGCGCACCCAGATGGCCCCCAGCGCGGCGCCCACGAACCATCCGGCCACCAGGCCCACCAGCGCCCACACCCAGCCGCCCAGCACAAAGCCCAGGATCACCCCGATGACGGCCACTACCACCATGGCGATCTGGATCTGCTTGGTCTTGTCCACCTGCCACCTCGTGTCGCGATTGCGCGGTATCCCTACCGGAGCGCCCGGACGACCGCTGGTACGTTGCATGGCGTGAGCACGCCCGCACCCCCTTTCGACGTCGGCATCGCCGGCGCCGGGCAGCTCGCGCAGATGACGGTGCTGGCGGCGTGGCCGCTGGGCATCCGGGTGGCCGTGCTGGGGCAGCGCGGCGAGCCCGCCACCCCGATGGCCGCGGGCGTGGTGGAGGGTGACTGGAAGGACCCCGATGCCCTCCTGCGCATCGGGCGCGAGGTCGGCGTGCTCACGCTGGAGAACGAGTTCGTGGACGCCGCCTTCCTCATGGCCGTGGAGGACGCCGGCACGCCCGTGCGTCCCCACCCCGCCCGCATGCGCGTGGTGCAGGACAAGGCACTGCAGAAGCAGCGCCTGGCGGATGAGGGGCTTCCCGTGCCGCGGTTCGCGGTTCCCGACTCGGCGGATGAGCTGGAGGGCATCGGCCGCGACCTGGGGTGGCCGCTCATGCTCAAGTCGCGTCACCTGGGCTACGACGGCTACGGAAACGCGCTGTGCGCGAACCTGGACGAGGCGCTGTCCGCGTACCCCGGGCTGGACGAGCGCGGAGGCGGCGTGCTGGTGGAGGAGTTCGTGCGGTTCCAGCGCGAACTGGCGGTGATGGTCGCGCGCCGCCACGGCGGAGGCGATGCGGTGTACCCCGTGGTGGAGACGCGCCAGCACGACCACGTGCTGCGCGAGCTGCTCTGCCCTGCCCCGGTGGACCCGGGCGTGGCCGACGAGGCCAAGCGCGTGGCCCGCGCTGCGGCCGAGGCCGCGGGCGGCGCAGGCGTCACCGGGGTGGAGATGTTCCATACCGAGGACGGGCGCATCCTCATCAACGAACTCGCGCCGCGGCCGCATAACTCAGGCCACCACACCATCGAGGCCTGCGTCACGTCGCAGTTCGAGAACCACCTGCGCGGCGTCCTGGGCCTGCCGCTCGGGCCCACAGAGCTCATCGCCCCGGGGGCCGCGCTGGTCAACCTGCTGGGCGAGCGCAACGGGCCGAGCACCCCGGAGATCGCCGACGCGGCATCGGTCGGCAATGCCCATGTGCACCTCTACGGCAAGTCCGATGTGCGCGTGCGCCGTAAGATGGGCCATGTGACCGCGCTCGGCGCCAGCCCTGAGGACGCCCTCGAGACCGCCCGCCTCGCCGCGTCAATGGTGCGGCTGTGAGCGAGGCGGCCGTGGTGGGCGTGGTGATGGGGAGCGACAGCGACCTGCCCGTGATGCAGTCGGCCGTCGACGTGCTGGACGACCTGGGGATCATCCACGAAGTGCGCGTGACCAGCGCCCACCGCACGCCGGAGGAGATGATCCAGTACGGCAAGGATGCCGCAGGCCGCGGCATCAGGGTGATCATCGCGGGCGCAGGCGGGGCCGCCCACCTGCCGGGAATGCTGGCATCGGTGACCGACCTGCCCGTCATCGGCGTGCCGGTGCGCACCAAGGCGCTCTCGGGGATGGACAGCCTGCTGTCGATCGTGCAGATGCCACGCGGCGTGCCCGTGGCCACGGTGGCCGTGGACAACGCCACCAACGCCGCCCTGCTGGCCGCACGCATCCTCGCCCTCGGCGACGCCGCACTGGCGACCCGGGTGGCGCAGCGCACTGCCGAGATGAAGCAGATGGCGCTCGATGCCGATGAACGCGTGCGCGGGGAGGCACCGGGCCCGTGATGGCACGCGCGGCCCTGGCGGCCGCGGTGGGCTGCACGGCGCTGGCCCTGGGGGGCTGCGGCGCGTTGGAGCGCGAGGCCGTGACCGTGCCGACGGTCACACGGCCTGCCGCCACCGGACCGGCCCTCGACGAGGCCGCCTTCCGTGCGGCAGCCGATGGCGCGTGCGCGCGCCTGTACGCCGACCTCGACGCGCTGGGTAAGCCCCCCACCTCCGACATCGCCGCCTCCCGTGCGTACTACCCGCAGGTGGCAGGCGCCTGGCACCGGATGCTCGATGCGGCCGCCGCGCTGCGGCCCCCGCCCGACCTCGCCGCGCGATGGGATGAGATCGTCGAGGCGTACCGGTCCATCGCACAGAACGCCGATGAGAACGTGCTGCTGGCCGGTACCGACCGTGAGGCGATCGAGATCGTGAACTCCGACGCGTCCGCCCGAGCGCAGGAGGCCGGCGGGTTCACCATTGCGACGGCGGCGACCATCGGCCTCACGGCCTGCGCCGGGGCACGGTAGGACCCCGCAACGGCCCGGGCCCGCTTGCGCGGGCCCGGGGGTGAATCAGGTCGTGATGGCCGGCGCCTAGGCCGGCTTGCCGATGGCCGCGCCCTTGCGGGCGTTGAAGCCGTCGAGCATCACGTTCACGTCGCTGGGCTTGGCCTTCTCGAGGATGGCCTTGTAACGCTCAGTCTGCGAGGTGCGCTGCTGGCGGTAGAGGATGCCCAGTGAGAACCCTCCGCGCAGCGCCAGATCGAAGGCCTTCACGCGGTCGGCCGGGTCGTGATCGGGGGCCACGTCGGTGACGAGCTCCTTCCACGACTCCTGCGTGTTGTTGAAGGTGGTGCAGGGCGACATGGCGTCGATGTACGAGAAGCCCTTGTGCTCCACCGCCTGGGTGATGAGCTCGGTGAGGGCCTTGGTGTTGAACGACGCGCCGCGGGCCACGAACGAGGCGCCGGCGGCGATGGCGAGGGCCAGCGGGTTGAGCGGGTCCTCGGGGTTGCCGAACGGCGTGGACGGCGCCTTCTGCTCGAAGAGCGAGGTGGGCGACGCCTGGCCCTTGGTGAGGCCGTAGATCTCGTTGTCCATCACCAGGTAGGTGATGTCCACGTTGCGGCGTGCGGCGTGCGGGAAGTGCCCGGCACCGATGGCGAAGCCGTCGCCGTCGCCGCCCACGGCGATCACGGTCAGCTCGGGGTTGGCGAGCTTCACGCCCATGGCCACGGGCAGCGGGCGGCCGTGCAGGGTGTGCACGCCGTAGGTGCTGGCGAAGTGCGGCAGGCGGCTGGAGCAGCCGATGCCCGACACGATCACCGTCTTGCTGGGGTCCAGGTCCATGTCGGCCATCGAGCGGTACAGCGAGGCCAGGACGCCGAAGTCGCCGCAGCCCGGGCACCAGATGGGCTTGAGCTCCGACTTGAAGTCGTTGGGCTTGCGGGTGCTCACGCTGCCACCTCCTGGGCGACGAGGTCGATGATGGCCTCTGCGGTGAACGGGAGGCCGTCGCACTTGGCCACGCTCTCCAGCTCGTTGATGTTGGTCTCGGCCTTGA